>NZ_JAPZSZ010000238.1:0-19051 GCF_027532095.1 Microcystis sp. LE19-195.1E | reverse complement strand
TGAGGGGGTCAATTACCTAATTTTCAGGGAAAAAGTCCCTGAATTTCCCCCTGATCACTCCCATATCTGGTACTTTTTGAGGGGAAAAAAGTCCAAAAGTCTTATCCAACAAGGTTTTTAGATTTATTCAGCAAGCCCTACCCAAAGATTGATGAAATTATTTGACGATTCATCCACAACTATCGGGAGTTATTTACTCAAGAGATAAGTAAATATTATTTTAAGTTTATTTAAGGCTGTCATTACTAATGGTAAGTTGAGCCGGGTAAATTTTCCCGTAGTATCAAAAAGGAAACTCATTCGACCCGTTCAGTCTAAACGGGGAGAGAAGGGATTTTGAGACTGAGGAACAACCTATGGCAAAGAAAACAAAGACAACCACTTATAAAGTCACCCTGAAAACACCCGATGGCGAGCATACAATTGATGTTCCCGATAATGAATTTATTCTCGATATAGCGGAAGAAAAAAAATTAGATTTACCTTTTTCTTGCCGTGCTGGTGCTTGCTCTGCTTGCGCTGGTAAAATCGAATCCGGTAGCGTTGATCAATCCGAGCAATCCTTCTTAGATGACGATCAAATTGAAGCGGGTTATGTCCTCACCTGTGTTGCCTATCCTACTTCTGACTGTGTGATCGTCACCCACAAAGAAGAAGATTTGTACTAATTTAACTCAATATTCGGGGGTTAGATACTCCAACAATACAACAATAATAGAGCGGGAACTGCAAGGGCGACAGTTCTCGCTTTATTTGTATTTTTGCCTCTTGACTCGACAGTGAGATAAAGCCCAAAAATTAATCCTGCAGCGGCAGGGTGTGAGGTGTAGGGTTAATGGGCGCTGATCACTGATTATCGGCCCACTTCAGCGAAAATCTGGGCTAAAATCTCTCCAGCACCAGCCTCGCGCACTTTATGGGCTAAATCTCGTCCTAAGACTTCCCCATGGCTAGGATCACCGCTAACCGAGTCCTTAATCAGGCGCTTACCGTCGAGACTAGCCACCATACCCGTTAAAGTTAGGATACCATCCTCGATCGCCGTATTCACTCCGATGGGAACTTGACAGCCCCCCTCCAACTCGCGTAAAAAAGCGCGTTCAGCATAGCATCTATCGCGACTAGGGGCGTGTTCCAACACTTTTAGGACTTCCAAAACCTCCGGATCAGCATCGCGGCATTCTATCCCTAAAGCCCCCTGTCCCACCGCATGGAGAGAAATCTCCGCCGGAATAACCTGATGAACTCGATCGCCTAATCCTAACCTTTCCAATCCCGCTACTGCCAGAATAATCGCGTCGTATTCTCCCGCGTCCAGTTTTGCCAGACGGGTGTTGACATTGCCGCGCACATCTTTAAAAGTCAGATGGGGATAATGGTAACGCAACTGGGCCAATCGCCGCAGGGAAGAAGTCCCCACCACCGCACCTTCCGGTAAAGTGTCTAATTGATAGTCTTGGTTTTGGCTATTTACCACCAAAGCATCGGCCGGATTAACTCTTTCCGTGACGCAACCCAAGATTAAGCCTTCGGGCAAATTAGTGGGCAGATCCTTGAGAGAATGGACGGCAAGATCGATCGATCTATCCAACATTCCCACTTCTAGTTCTTTGGTAAATAAACCCTTATCACCGATTTTCGCCAGGGCCACATCGAGAATTTTATCGCCTTGGGTACTCATCGTCTCCACCTCAAACTGTCGATGGGGGTGGTGTTTACTCAATTCTGCCTGTACCCAATAGGTTTGTACTAGGGCTAACTGACTTTTACGCGAACCGATACGCAGGGAACGAGGAGGACTAGAAACGGACATATCTGAAGTAGGAATTTAACTAAACATCTATCGGACTGCTCGATCTAGACTATCCTGATCTCACCCCTGTTGAGTAATCACTTTCTAGGTTAGGCATAAATAGTTACATCTCTTAATATTTTTAGGCAAATAGGGTGAGCATTATTCCCCACTGACAGCAAAGCTGAAAGCCTAGATTAAAATAGAGGGACAAAGGTTGCAACAGGGTCTAACTAATGACATTACAACACCCTTGCTATAACAAAGAAGAATTTGTCCGACGTGGACAGGAAATCTATCAGTCTCAGGTGCGTCAGCAGGTTGAGAAGGACAATCATGGGAAGATTGTAGCTATTGATATCAAAACAGGTGCTTTTGAATTAGCCAAAGATATCCTCACAGTTTCCGCATCAACTTTTAACCCGATTGACCGATACTCAAATTTGGTTCGTTAGAATCGGACATCGAGCATTTGATCGAGTCGGTTTGATTGGGGCGAATTTGCTGCAATGATTATAGGTAATGTTAAATCGTGGAGTTATTATTATGCTAGACCAAATGATGAGGATGTTAGAAGGGCAACAAATAGGCCCCTATCGTCTTAATAAGTTTCTCGGTGCGGGTAGTTTCGGTGGTGTATTTCATGCTAGTGAAAGGGGGGAGCCGCGCCCCCCTTATCAAGGGGGGATCAAGGGGGGATCAAAGGCACAATCTATCTTCAATTTAATAATTATAACCACTCACTTAATAGGATAGTTACACAACGTAAAAATTGGTTAATTCAGGAGTTATTATTATGCTAGACCAAATGATGAAGATGTTAGAAGGGCAACAAATAGGCCCTTATCGTCTTAATAAATTTCTCGGTGCGGGTGGTTTTGGTGGTGTATTTCATGCTAGTGAAATGGTCAGAAATACATCGGTTCAAGAAGTTGCTGTTAAAGTTATCCCCGAAAGTAGCGATGATAAATTAATTGAGTTAAAAAATGCCAGAAAGTTAGAACATTCTAATTTAATTAAGGCTTATTCAGTGGGGGAATTTACTTTTCTCAATACTGAAATGCTTTATTTAGTGATGGAATTGGCACAGGGTAGCCTAGAAAATCACATTGCCAAAGGCGGTTTGTCAGCGGATGAGATTAAAAATATTACTGCTCAAGTCGCCCAAGGTTTAAATTATCTTCATGGACAAAATAAAGTCCATCGAGATTTAAAACCGGGTAATATCCTCAAGGTTAATCAACAATACAAGTTAGCAGATTTTGGCTTAATTAGAACTTTAAATAATAAAAGTCACACTCAAACAGTCAACCCTAAAGGTACGATTATTTATATGCCTCCCGAAGCCTTTATGGGGGATATTTCCTCAGCTTGGGATCTGTGGTCATTAGGTATTATGTTAATCCAAATGACGACTAATCAACTTCCCTATAAGTTTAATAATGATATTAACCAGTTAATGGCAAAGGTGATGAATTGTGAGCTACAAATCCCTAGTTTACCGAAAGAGTTTAAACCGATTATTGAAGGGTGTTTGCAAAAAGATAGAAAACAAAGATGGACAGCACAACAGGTTTTAAATGCCTTACAACCTGTGGGATGGAATTCTCCCCCGTCACCTCCACCAGCACCGGCAGCAGTCAAAAAGCCTGTTTCACCTACTCTATTTACCGAAAAACTACCCAATCGAGTCACACTGGAGATGGTGAGCTTACCAGCAGGTGAATTTATCATGGGATCTCCTGACAGTGATCCCGATGCTTCGGATGATGAAAAGCCTCAACACCAAGTTCAAGTCAACAGTTTTGCGATTGGTAAATATCCAGTGACTCAGGCACAATATCAAGCAGTAATGGGAACCAATCCCTCTCACTTTAAAAACAATCCCCAAAATCCGGTAGAAAAGGTTAGTTGGAACGATGCTCAAGCTTTTTGCCAGAAATTGAGTCAAATAACCGGGAAAACCTATCGCCTCCCCACAGAAGCGGAATGGGAATATGCTTGTCGTGGGGGGACAACCACTCGCTTTTATTTCGGTGATGATGCTAATCAGTTAGGAGATTACGCTTGGTATGAAGGAAATTCTGGGGGTACAACTCATCCTGTGGGTCAGAAAAAGCCCAATGCTTGGGGACTCCATGACATGAGTGGCAATGTTTGGGAGTGGTGCGAGGACAATTGGCATGATAACTATATCGGAGCGCCGACGGATGGATCGGCGTGGTTTATCAAGAATGATAATCGTTCTCAATCTCCTAAGTGTCTGCGCGGCGGTTCTTGGAACCACTACCCTAATCTCTGTCGTTCTGCCAGCCGCGGCGGGCTCAACCCCGACATCGTCATCAACAACTTCGGTTTTCGGGTTGCGTGTGTCTCCCCAGGACTTTAACCCTTTGTTCTTTTGCTCTTTTGCCCTTTGTCTCCCGCCCTTAGGCGGGTCGATTTTTTTTGAGATTTTCTAGGGTGCGTCCTAGGCAGCTTTTGCCTTTTTGGGAGCAGTCCTACAGGATGCGAGCCGATGAAGATGCAAGGTTGGGTTGACGACAATTAAATAGGGTATGATGGACGTCGGATAGATTTTTTCTTATGGCCGTGAGCGAAACCGTCTATATTGAAACCAGTATCTTAGGCTACCTAACTGCTCGACCCCGCAGAGATATTATTGTGGCGGCTAATATTGAGATAAGCTGTCCTTGTGTTTAAACTGCTTGTTGAGATGAGACAAGAGGCGATAGTAAAGGGATTGGGGGAGATTCAGCTAATCTAAGGATAGGCACTTAAAATGCGTCTTAGCCTATTATTTGTGTTAATCTCATCTTTGAAATATCAAAACCCCAAATCGTCTCAGGAGACAATGGCCGCCAATTCTCGGAATAAATCGCCCGTTTTTCTCGGCTGTTCTGGCAGGATCGCTATTTTTTGCCTCTTGATGTTACTATCGGCGGCAATAGGCTGGTTAATCGGTAAACAGTGGGTTAAACACAGCAATCAACCCCAAACCATTAAACCCGTTTTTGCCACGGAGGAAAATAATTTTAATTCTGCCACAGATCCGGCATGGCAACGGAAAGCCGAGATGAGAAAGCGCCGTCTAGAGTTGGGAATTGATGGTCAGTTTTTTAAAAATCTCGTCAATGAATTGTTTAACCTCCGCTATGGGGATATCAAAGAGGAAAAACAGAAACAGGAACAAAGAGATATTTTAGCAGCAGAAATCCTCGATCGCTTAGAACGTCTCGATTCTGGCACTAGAGAAGCATTAGGTAGCTACGACGAGCAACAGCGAGAAAAATGGCGAGAACAAGTGAATCAGTTACGATTAAGCAGTAGAGTCCTTAATTTACTCACTGATACTGCTTTTTTTCAGCTATTTCCCGAATTGACAGAAAGACCAAATTTTGATAGCGGCTTAGGTCAACTATGGAGTGGTTTGGCCTGGAATCAGTTACAATCTTTACAGTCTGGCCTATCCTACCAAGCGATCGAAAGTTTAGACGCGGGGGGAGAGGAAGTGATCGAGGCAATTCTCAGCGAGGGACAAGGAAAAGCCTATGCAATAAAATTGCGTTCCAGTGATCGGTTAGACTTAAATTTAGAGACGGAAGGCGAAGTTTTACTATCTTTCTACTCTCCCACGGGTAATATTACCCTTTTAGACAAGTCTAGCGATCGGCAATGGTCTGGTCAATTACCCGAAGAGGGATTTTATGAATTAGTTATTCTCCCCCAATCTTCTACCCCCGTTCACTTTCGCTTGCAGTTAAAAGTAAGTCAATGACTTTAACCGTCAGGAGACAGGAGACAGGAGACAGGAGACAGTCGGCAGCTTTTTTCTCCCCAACCCCCCATCTCCCCACACCCTACACCCTACACCCTACACCCCACACCCTACACCCCACTTCCCCAACCCCTAATCTGCTTTTTTACTTTTTCCCATGTCTCTAACTTTCCAAGCTGTTATCGCTAAATTAAATGAATTTTGGGCCGATCGCGGTTGTTTAGTTGCTCAACCCTATGATACAGAAAAAGGTGCGGGAACCATGAGTCCCCACACTTTTTTAAGGGCAATTGGTCCGGAACCTTGGGCAGTTGCCTATGTGGAACCCTGTCGTCGTCCTACGGATGGCCGTTATGGCGAAAATCCCAATCGTTTTCAGCATTACTATCAATATCAAGTCCTAATTAAACCCTCTCCTGATAATATTCAGGAAATCTATTTAGACTCCCTGCGGGTGTTAGGAATTAACCCAGAAGATCACGATATTCGCTTCGTGGAAGATAACTGGGAATCTCCCACCCTCGGCGCTTGGGGTGTGGGTTGGGAAGTGTGGTTAGATGGTATGGAAATCACCCAATTTACCTACTTTCAACAGTGTGGGGGTATTGATTGTCGTCCCGTGGCGATCGAAATTACCTACGGTTTAGAAAGATTAGCCATGTATCTGCAAGATGTAGAGGCAATTAATAAAATTCAATGGAATGAAAATATCCTCTACGGTGATATTTTTCTGCAAAATGAAATCGAACAATGTACCTACAATTTTGAGGCTTCTAATCCTGAGTTATTGTTTAGTTTATTCAGTTTATATGAACAGGAAGCTAAACAATTAATCGATCGCTCTCTGGTGATTCCCAGTCTAGATTATGTTCTCAAATGTTCCCATACTTTTAATTTACTCGATGCTAGAGGTGTGATTGCTGTAGCTGAAAGAACCCGTTATATCGGCAGAATTCGCAATTTAGCTCGACAGGTTGCTCAATTGTATTTACAGCAACGGGAAGCTTTAGGTTTTCCCCTACAAACGGTTTAGCGATCGGGTGCATCTTTGGCGATGCACCCCTAGCAATTGTATTGGCCTTCGTTTAATAACTTTTTTTTATAAAAAATCCTATTTATACTAAATCTTGTTTAAAAAGTATAGGATAGTGGGAAAGAAAAAAAGATGTTATCGCTAACATCTTTTTGGCATTTTTTACAATTTAACTTCAATATCAACCCCTGCGGGTAAATCTAATTTCATCAAAGCATCGATTGTCTTAGAAGAGGGTTGGTAAATATCAATAATGCGGCGATGGGTGCGGGTTTCAAAATGTTCACGGGAGTCCTTGTCAACGTGAGGGGAACGCAGGACACAATAAATCTTTCTTTTGGTCGGTAGGGGGATCGGTCCGATCGCTGTGGCGTTAGTTCTATTGGCAGTATCGACAATCTTCTCACAGGAAGTATCGAGTAAGCGCCGGTCAAAAGCTTTCAAACGAATGCGAATTTTCTGTTGTTGTAACGTAGCCATAATTTCACCTATTGCAATTGTCAAGGTACAAAATAAAGACAGTAACGGAGCAGCTTTTAAATTCACTGCCCCGTTAATTAGTAGATTAGCCTACTTGATAATTTTCGAGATAACGCCAGAACCGATGGTGCGACCACCCTCGCGAATAGCGAAGCGCATACCCTGTTCAATAGCGATCGGGTTGATCAGTTCCACGGTCATTTTGATCCGGTCTCCCGGCATGACCATTTCTACAGTGCTGCCATCATCGGCGGTGTAGTCTTGGATAGTGCCAGTTACGTCAGTTGTCCGTACATAGAACTGAGGACGATAGTTTTTAAAGAAAGGAGTGTGACGACCACCCTCTTCTTTACTTAACACATACACCTCACCTTCAAACTGGGTGTGGGGTTTGATTGTACCCGGTTTAGCGATCACCATGCCGCGCTCGATGTCGGTTTTTTGGATACCACGCAGGAGGATACCAGCGTTGTCACCGGCCATCCCTTGGTCAAGACTTTTCTTGAACATTTCGATCCCGGTGACGGTGGTGGGGCGCGTTTCTCTGATCCCGACCAATTCCACGTTATCACCCACTTTCACAATACCGCGTTCGATCCGACCGGTAGCCACCGTCCCCCGACCAGTAATCGAGAATACGTCTTCTACCGCCATCAGGAAGGGTTTATCGATATCCCGTTCGGGGGTGGGGATATAGCTATCTACCGCTTCCATTAATTCATAAATTGCGTCCACCCACTCGTTATCGCCTTTTTGGGCCTTGGGGTTTTTGGTCATGTACTCGAGGGCTTCTTTCGCAGAACCGGCAATAATGGGGATATCGTCGCCAGCGAAGTCGTAATTGGTGAGAAGTTCGCGTACTTCCAGTTCTACGAGTTCCAGTAACTCCTCGTCGTCCACCATATCTTTTTTGTTGAGGAAGACCACGAGGTTAGGTACACCCACCTGACGAGCCAGCAGGATATGTTCCCGGGTTTGGGGCATCGGGCCATCGGCGGCCGAGACCACGAGAATACCACCGTCCATCTGTGCCGCACCGGTGATCATGTTTTTTACATAGTCCGCGTGGCCGGGGCAGTCAACGTGTGCATAGTGGCGACTGGCGGTTTCGTACTCAACGTGAGCGGTGTTGATGGTGATCCCGCGGGCTTTTTCTTCGGGAGCGGCATCGATTTCATCGTATTTTTTAGCTTGGGCATTACCCAGAGCCGCTAGGGTCATAGTGATAGCGGCGGTGAGGGTAGTTTTGCCGTGGTCAACGTGACCGATCGTGCCGATGTTAACGTGGGGTTTCGTCCGTTCAAATTTAGCGCGTGCCATTTACTTTCTGTTCCTTTGTTTTTTTTCTTCTTCAGGTGGGTGAACAGTAATCAGTCACCAGAGATCAGTTTTAAGTTAGCAGTTGTTAGGGTTGACCGCTCGAATTTAAATGATCGGTTTATTCTCACTGCTCACTGCTCACTGCTCACTGATTAGCCGTTCCCTTTACTTTTGGTGATAATCGTCTCGGCCACGTTGCGGGGGACTTCTTCGTAATGGCTAAATTCCATGGTGAAGATGCCCCGTCCTTGGGTTTTGGAGCGAATATCAGTGGCGTAACCAAACATTTCCGCTAGGGGAACTTTAGCGGAGACTTTGGCGATGCCGGTCTCGGTTTCTTGACCTTCGATTTGTCCCCGACGGGAGTTAAGATCACCGATGACGTTACCGATGAAGTCTTCGGGTACTTCCACCTCGACCTTCATCATCGGTTCTAGGAGAACGGGGGTAGCTTTCATCACCGCTTCCTTAATCGCCATGGAACCGGCAATCTTAAAGGCCATCTCGGAGGAGTCCACATCGTGGAAAGAACCATCTACAAGGGTTGCTTTCAGGTCGATGACGGGATAACCCGCTACAATCCCCGATTCGCAAGCTTCTTTCATCCCTTGTTCTGACGGACTGATGTATTCTTTGGGGATAGCACCACCGACAATTTTGGAGACGAAGACAAAGCCCGACCCCGGTTCACCCGGTTCGAGTTCGATGACGACGTGGCCGTACTGCCCTTTACCACCACTTTGACGGATAAATTTACCCTCAGCGCGCACGGGTTTCCGCACAGTTTCCCGATAGGCCACCTGGGGAGCGCCCACCGTCGCTTCGACTTTGTATTCCCGGAGCATTCGATCGACCAGGATTTCCAGGTGCAGTTCTCCCATTCCAGCGATTACCGTTTGATTGGTTTCGGGATCAACTTTGACCCGGAAGGTGGGATCTTCATCGGAGAGAGCTTGCAGAGCTTTGCTGAGTTTCTCGATGTCCTGTTTGGTTTTCGGTTCCACCGCCACGGAGATAACCGGTTCGGGGATAAAGAGGGATTCTAGGATAATCGGGTTCTTATCATCACAGAGGGTATCCCCGGTAATGGTGTTTTTCAGTCCGATCGCCGCTCCTAGATCACCGGCGCGCAGTTCATCCACTTCGATCCGTTCGTTGGATTTGAGGATGATCAGGCGAGCGATCCGTTCTTTGGTTCCTTTGGTGGAGTTGTAGGCGTAGCTGCCTTTAGCTAGTACACCGGAATAGACCCGTAGGAAGGTTAAACGACCGAAGGGATCGGCCATGATTTTGAAGGCGAGGGCCGAGAAGGGCGCATCGTCCTTGGCTTCCCGGATTGCCTCGCTGCCATCGGGGAGAATCCCTTTAACGGCGGCTACTTCCGAGGGTGAGGGTAGGTAATCGACGACGGCATCGAGGAGCAGTTGTACCCCTTTGTTTTTGAAAGCCGAGCCGCAGAGGACGGGAACAATTGTACCAGCAATCGTCCCTTCTCTCAGACCGCGTTTGATTTCGGCTTCGGTGAGTTCTTCACCTTCTAGATATTTTTCTAGGAGTTCTTCATCAGCTTCCGCTACAGCCTCCACCAGCTGCACGCGGAATTCTTCGGCCTTTTCCAATAAGTCTTCGGGAATGTCGGTTTCTTCTATGTCTTTCCCTAGATCGTCCTTATATATATAGGCGCGCATCTTGACGAGATCAACGATCCCGCTCAGTTCGCTTTCTGCGCCGATCGGCATTTGGATGGGAACGGCGTTAGCTCTAAGGCGATCTCTTAATTGTTCGTAAACTTTGAAGAAGTTCGCCCCCGTTCTGTCCATTTTGTTGATAAAGGCAATCCGGGGTACTTTGTACCGATCGGCTTGTCTCCAGACGGTTTCTGATTGGGGTTGTACACCACCAACAGAGCAGAAAACCGCCACCACTCCATCGAGTACCCGCATGGAACGTTCCACTTCAATGGTGAAATCGACGTGGCCGGGGGTGTCAATGATGTTGATGCGATGATCTTGCCAACTGGTACTGATGGCAGCGGCGGTGATGGTGATTCCTCGCTCCCGTTCCTGTTCCATCCAGTCGGTAATTGCCGTTCCGTCGTGGACTTCGCCCAGTTTATGGGCGACTCCTGTATAGAACAGGATTCTTTCTGTTGTCGTTGTTTTGCCCGCGTCTATATGAGCGGCGATTCCGATGTTTCGCACTCTCTCTAGCGGGATAGTCCGTGCCACAGCAACCTCCTTGCTTTGCTTGCCAGTGATGGGATTTTGTTCTAGGATTTTTTACACTATTTACAATTCTATACTTTTCTTGACAGTTTTTTGGCGGCAGCGGTGTAGTCCACCGCCCTTAAAGTATCTTTAAAGTATCTTTTTAGTAACGATAGTGGGCAAAGGCTTTGTTTGCCTCTGCCATCCGGTGGGTTTCTTCCCGTTTTTTGATCGTGCCGCCGGTTTCATTGGCCGCATCCATGATCTCGTTGGCTAGTTTACCTGCCATGGTTTTGCCGCCTCTAGTCCGAGCATAATGGACTAACCAGCGTAGTGCCAATGTACTACCGCGGTTGCTCCGTACTTCCATCGGTACTTGATAGGTGGCTCCACCGACCCGGCGGGCTTTCACTTCCACTAGGGGAGTGGCGTTTTTAACGGCTTTTTCAAATACTTCTAGGGGTTCTTGACCGGTACGTTCGCCGACGGTTTTCAGGGCATCGTAAACGATATTAGCGGCTAGGGATTTTTTGCCCGATCGCATGATCCGGCGGATGGTCATGCTGACTAAACAGCTATTGTAAACGGGATCGGGGGGAATAGGACGTTTTTTGACGTTTTTACGGCGAGACATCGGAATATTCCTGAATTTTCTAGGTTAACTTTAACTTTTGCTTGACAGTCGGATGATTACAGCCCATCTCAAACCCTCTCCTGCGAGTCTTCAGTCTCTTGGGTTAACTTTGACCGACTCGGTGGGAGTATTTTTTTGGTTAATCAATTTCCTGTTTATTTAGCAGCGGGTTTGGGGCGTTTGGTTCCGTACTTAGAGCGCGCCTTTTGACGGTTTTTCACCCCGGTGGCATCGAGGGTGCCGCGAATGATGTGATATCTGACTCCGGGTAGATCTTTGACCCGACCGCCCCGAATGAGGACGACCGAGTGTTCTTGCAGGTTATGACCGATGCCCGGGATGTAGGCTGTCACCTCAAATCCAGAGGTCAAACGTACCCTAGCCACTTTCCGTAGGGCTGAGTTGGGTTTTTTCGGTGTGGTGGTATATACTCTTGTACAAACTCCCCGACGTTGGGGGCATTGTTTGAGGGCGGGAGATTTGGTTTTTCTTTTCGCTTTGGATCTTTCGTCGCGTATTAATTGCTGAATGGTGGGCATGATAGGGCTGTATCTAAGGTTACTCTGAACTCCTATTACCGAAGGTCAAATCGTTGACAAAAGGTCATTATAGCAAATTGTCGCTCTTGTTGTCAAGTCGCTTATTGTGCTTTTCTCCGGTTTAGATGTTAGAGATTGTCTTTTTCTTGGGCGGCTGCGGCACTCAATTCGGACGTTATTAGGCGATAAAATTACAGCTTCGTTGTTTTGGCTTGATGGTGCAATTTTAGCGATAATTATCACCTGATTAATCGGCCAATGTCTGAAAAGCTGTCTCTAGCTAACCTCATTTCCAGAACTGGTGTCTAGACTATTAGCTCTTAACGATATATTTAGAGCGTTTGTACCGGATGCAACCCAGGTGTGCTGCCATAAAATATTGTTAACCTCAAAGGTTAACAATATTACAAGGGTAATCTACAATGGATATTGTATTTAAGGAAAAAAAATTTGAGAACGAATGCAATAGCCAAAGGTTACTGAAAAAACAGTATGGAGAGAAGATGGCTAAGAAAATCAGGCAAGGACTCGACGACTTAAAATATGACTAATACCATTGAGAACAGATCTGCACCGGATTTTATTTCTCCACCGGGAGAAACCCTTGCCGAAATCCTAGAAGAAAGAAATATGTCTCAATCGGAACTCGCCCAACGCATGGGCAGACCGAGAAAGACTATCAATGAGATCATAAAAGGTAAAGCGGAGATTACTATCGATACCGCCTTACAGATACAGTTAGTGTTAGGAACTCCCGCCAGTTTCTGGATAGAGCGCGAAAGACTTTATCGGGAATATTTAGCGAGAAAAAACGAGAATCAAAGATTAAAAGGTTATTTAGGCTGGTTAAAACAAATTCCTTATCGCCAGATGACTGAATTAGGCTGGCTCAAGTTTGATGAGGATAAAATAGAGCAATTACGAGAGAGCTTGAATTTTTTTGCCGTTGTCTCCCCTGAGCAATGGCAGGAGATTTGGGGGAGAAATTTATCGATTGATTTTAGAAAGTCTCAGGCATTTGAGAGCGATCGAGGGGCAATAACAGCATGGTTACGTCAAGGAGAAATAGAGGCATCGAAAATTAATTGTGCTGATTACAACGAGTTGAAATTCAGAGATGCCTTGCGACAAATTCGTTCGTTAACTATTAAGTCTATCGAGGTATTTCAACCGCAAATGATCGAGCTTTGTGCGGCCGCGGGAGTTGCCTTAGCCTTTGTCCCTGAACTTCCGAAAACAAGGGTATGCGGTGCTACCCGCTGGTTAGGTTCTCAGAAAGCTTTAATTCAATTGAGCGATCGATACAAAACAAATGATCATTTTTGGTTTTCTTTTTTTCATGAAGCTGGTCATATTTTATTACATGGGAAACGAACTTTATTTTTAGAGGGGAAAGATATTCAAGATACAATTAAAGAAAAAGAGGCGGATATTTTTGCGGCTAATTTCTTAATTGATCCTGGAGATTGGCAGAGATTTATCGCCAATAATTCTCTGAATAGAAAAGCTATTAATCAATTTGCCGAACAACTAGGAATACACCCTGGTATTATTGTTGGTAGAATGCAACATGAGCAAATTACTTCTTATCAAAACTATAATGATCTTAAGGAGAAATATTGTCTAAATACGCAGAATTCCTTTTTGGTATTGACGAGCGACTCCCCAAAAGGAAAACTTCCTATCTCACCATTAAGATAACTGCTGTAAGCGGAGATTACTAAGGATAAATTTGGCAATAATTGACAAAATTAGCATTAGAGACAGGAAATTGCGATAAAATCAAAAAAAGTCAGGGAGAGGATAGCTATGCTCGATCTTGCGAAATTAGCGGCAAAAATGCCAGGAATCAGTCAACATTTTCAACAGGAAGTGACAGCTAGTCGCGAGCGAGTGCAACGGGCTAAAATTCTTTTAGAACAGGCTCAACAGCAACAGGAAAAACTGCTAGAACTCTATCATAACTGGCACGATCGCCTAATTTTCTCTGTCGCGCTACCGATCGAACCTCTCGACACCCGCGTTACTATCCTTCCCGCTCCCGAAAGTCATAGCGTTTTTGCCACGGATGGTTCCCAAATTGCCCCTTCTCACCACGAAATCGCCTACTGTTATCTAATTAATATCGGTAGGATTATGTTGCACTATGGTCAAAATTTGCACCCGCTCCTCGATAGCATTCCCGAAGTCTATTACAAATCAGAAGACCTCTACATTTCTAAACAGTGGGGTATTCGCGTGGATGAGTGGATGAGTTATCGTCGGACGGTATTAGAAAGCCAAATGTTAGCAGAAATGGCTACCCGTTGGGTAAAACCCCCTGGGGCCCATTATGAACCAAATTTAGCCCTCGTGGATGGTTCTTTGATCTATTGGTTTATCGATAGTCTCCCCCCGGAAGCAAAAGATTTAATTTTGCCACCGATTTTTCAGTCTTGGGACGATTTAAAATCAGCTAGAATCCCGCTTATGGGTTATATTAGTGCTTCTCGTAGCACGGAAAGCTTAAATTTCCTCCGTTTACAATCTTGTCCCCATGATACTCCCAATTGCTTGATCAATTGCGGTGATCTAGACCCAGAAAAAACCCCTTGTCGCGTTGTCGATCCTCTCCGGGATGCTTCTCTCTGGGGTTATTTATTGGAACCGGGACAAAGAAGTCCTTTTTGGCGCAGTTCTTTGAAAATACTCGATCTTTATGGGGATGAACATCGCATTTACTTCTGTTATCTCCATGTGGGGACGGAAATCGCTAGGGTAGAGGTTCCTGCTTGGGTGGTGGAGGAGCGAGAATTACTCGATCGCTCTTTGAGTATTTTACTGGCCCAGGTGTTAAAAGGTTATGGTTATCCGATCGCCTTAGCGGAAGCGCACAATTTAGCTGTGATTAAAGGTGGCGATCGCTTGCGTTTTTTTGCCCTTTTGGAACAACAGATGATTAAAGTCGGTTTACAGGATGTGGGAACATCTTATAAGGAAGCGAGAAAACGCAGTAGTATCGCTTGATAGTAAATCTGTTGAGTATAGGCTACATATCAGGACAGGCAAAAGGCAATAGGTAAGAGGCAAAAGAGGGAATAAATAATCAGTCTTTAATAACCGGATTTAGTATCACTGATAACTGATAACTGATCACTGATAACTGGTCACTGATAACTGATCACTGATAACTGATAAAGGTGGGAATTACCCACCTTAAACTTGATTTTTGCCGAATTTTTCTAGCGACTGCTCCGATCTTGGTCTAAGACGCTGACGGGGAAATTATTATAACCAACGTGATGTTTGCTGGTTTTTTGAATTTCTTCTTTGATTTGATCTAGATCAACATAGCGATCGGCTACATTAATTAAACTATCACTGGTCATCGATCGCAAACTAACCACTTCCACTCGCGCACCACGGTAACTGACGGAATCGGCAGCATAGGCCAAATCCCCATCACCACTGACAATTACTGCGGTATCATAGGAACCCACTAGCGCCATTAAATCCACGGCGATTTCCACGTCGAGATTGGCTTTTTTGGAACCATCGGGCAATTGTACTAGATCTTTAGCGATGACTCGATAACCGTTGCGACGCATCCAGAGGAGGAATCCCTGCTGTTTTTCGTTAGTGCGATCGACTCCAGTATAAAAGAAGGCGCGCAAGAGACGAGAACCGGCAGTTAAACGACAAAGTAATTTGGTGTAGTCAATTTCGATACCTAATTGCAGAGCCGCATAAAATAAATTGGAACCATCGATGAAAATCGCCACACGACCGCGATTTTCTAGCACTTGTTCGGGGGTGAAGACTGGGGCCGTGTCATAATCATCAAACATTTTATTTTTCCTCGTTTGTTAAAAGTTTAGTGTTGAGTGTTTGCCAGTTGTATCTGAAAGGACAACAGACCTTAAAAAATAGAGTTATTAAAAAATTCCTTTAGGAATCGTTTAACGGCAGTTCTAGTTTAGAAAAGATCGGTTCAGGTGTTCCTAGTTGTGGATTTGTGGGTAATCCCCATTGACAGTGTTGGGAAAAAGAGACACGCTCAGGGGAGTTTTCTCCGTCCTCCGACCTGAAAGTATTAAAATCAATAACAAAACCCAGTTGTTGATAAATTTTACTGCTTAAGGTCGGTATTATCGGTGAGAGTAGGTAGGCAGAGAGTCTTACTGATTCCAAAACCGCATAGAGGACTTTTTCTACTGCTGCTTGTTGTTTCTGTTTAAATAAACTCCAGGGCGCACTCTCATCGATAAACTTGTTACTAGCGCGAATTAACGCCAATATTTCCTCACAGGCTTGATTAAATTGTAGCGCATCATACTTCTGTTCAACAATGACCCCTAGATTGATCCCCATATTCTTAAGATGATTTTCGTTCGGGATATCTACGCCAGTCAACTGGGGGGGGATATTTTGGCAGTATTTTTTAACCATGCCTAGGGTGCGATTGAGGAGGTTGCCTAAATCGTTGGCTAAATCCGCGTTAAGAATATTAACAAATCTGGTTTCCTGAAAATCGCCATCCTGTCCTAATTCAATCTCTTTGACGAAATAGTAACGGACGGCATCGGCCCCATAGCGCTCAACCAAATCGAAGGGATCGAGGGTATTACCGAGACTTTTGCCCATTTTCCGCCCGTCTTTGGTCAAAAAGCCATGGCCGAACACTCTTTTGGGCAAGGGTAAACCCGCCGACATTAGCATAGCCGGCCAATAAATGGCATGGAATCTTAATATATCTTTACCGATCAGATGCAGATCGATCGGCCACCATTTGGCCAAGGCATTTTCTAGGGTGGGTTCGTCTTCGGGGTCGAGAAGGGCGGTAACATAGCCAAGAAGGGCATCAAACCAAACGTAGATGGTATGCTGACCATCGTGGGGAATGGGAAACCCCCAAGCCACATTAACCCTAGAGATGGAGAAGTCCTGTAGTCCCTGGTTGACGAAGTTGAGAACCTCATTACGTCGGCTTTCCGGTTGAATAAAATCGGGTTGTTCTCGGTAAAGTTGTTCTAGTTGTGTCTGATACTTAGAGAGACGGAAAAAATAGTTTTCCTCGTCGCGCCATTCGGCGGCCAGATTAGTATGAATGGGACAACAGCCATTATCTAACAGTTCTCTTTTTTCCTTAAATTCTTCACAGGCGACGCAATACCAACCCTGTTGGCGATCGAGATAGATATCGCCCTTTTCCCGGACTCTTTCAAAAAATTCGTTAACAATTGCCTGATGACGGGGGGCAGTGGTGCGACTAAAGCGATCATACTGGATGTGTAGCTTTGCCCAGAGATTGGCAAAACTGGTGGCAATGCGATCGCAGTGTTCCTGGGGATTGAGTCCTTTGGCCGCCGCAGTCCGTTCGATTTTCTGTCCGTGTTCGTCGGTTCCTGTAATCAAGAGAACAGAATTGCCCTGTAACCGCTGCCATCGTGCCATAACATCCGCTACGATCGTCGTGTAAGCACTACCGATGTGAGGGATATCGTTGACATAATAAAGAGGTGTTGTCAAAGCAAATGTTTTTCGCTCATTCAAATCATTCATGAAATTTATTTTTTTAAATAGACGAGGCTGCCCCGAGGCTGATCCGTAGATGATTGGGACATAATCCCTATATTTTATGATCCTGTAATTCTGTTTTATCCTTTAGTTGTGATCTAAGTCAATAAAAACAATCTTAAGGCCGATTTTTTTTTTCCATGAAGCTGCTTACCCCCCTATCCACCTCTCGTTTAATTCTTGATACCACGCGCACGAGTCTGTTTACCGTCGGTCAAGAAAATCTACCCAGCCAAGGAGTGGCGATCGTGGTAAGTAACCATCGTAGCTTTTTGGACGCGCCGATCTTAATTCAAGCTTTGGGCAAAACTCTCCCGATCGCCTGTCATCACTACATGGGAAAAACCCCGCTTTTGCGGGAATTAATCGGAGAATTGGGCTGTTTTCCCTTTGATACCCCCGAAAAACGCCACCGGACTTTTTTTCGGCAAGCAACGGATTTTTTACAGTCCGGACGATGGATCGGTTTATTTCCAGAAGGTGGATCGCCGATGTTAAATTTGACTGCTCCTCGTCAAATTAGCCCTTTTCAAAGCGGATTTGCCCATTTAGCCCTGCGTTGTCCCGTGGAGAATCTATCGGTCTTACCTGTGGCTATTCTCTCCGAGTCGGAAACTGTTATTAGTCCTTTTCCCGTGCGTTTGCTGCGCTGGTTAGATACCACGGAACCTTTATTCGATCAAGATGGTTGGCATCCCGTTGTATTTTATCATCGTGTCAAGGTGGCGATCGGTCGTCCCTATGGAATTACTGAAAGCGATCGCTCAGATTATCAAGGTAAACAAGGAAAAAAAGCCCTTAATCGTTTAATTGGTCATTGTCAGTCGGAAATTAGCGATTTATTGCTGAAAGGGTAGGTCAGGAGTCAGGAGACAGGAGAAAGGAGGCAGCTTTTTTCTTCCCACTTCCTAACTCATAATTCATAATTGATACTGGAGTGATTTGTTATAAGTAGGGAGACACAATTATTTGTAGGATGGGTTAGCAGTAGCCTAACATGATCGGGCGTTGGGTTTCATGCTTCAACCGTTCGGCAAAAGCTCACGGCCGAAGCCCAACCTTGAATGATATTATCAGTCTAACTATCGGTCGGGTGCAGTGATTGGTTAGACAGATGGACTTTAGATGAAGTTTATGGAGATTTCCACTCTCCTTCTGGGATCATGGCTGTAATCATGATGTTACGCAATGTTCCAGTAGGTAAATCTCTCCCTTGATGGTAAGGTACGATAACTTGAGTATCTTGATCCCTACCACGCCATTTTCTATGACTACCCTTCTGAGAGATCAGTTCAAAGTTATACTTGCGTAATATGCGCTCAACCTCGTCAGCATTCATTCTCCTGAGTCGAGTCATCCCACCATAACCTCACGGATTACTGCTCCTGGTAGAAGGTCGATAGCATCAGGTTGTAAATAAAGCTCGATCGCTTCGCGTATATTATTGAGAGCTTCCTCTTGTGTAATACCGGCAGATGTGCATCCGGGCAGTTCCGGACACCAAATTGCCCATTCGTTTGTATCGGGATCGGGTTCAAGTATCACTCGCCATTTCATCGAAAATTTGGGTCTGAAACCCCGTCGTTCTACGACGGCTTTACTGTTAAATATTAGCACATTTACGAAATATATGCTAAAATGTGAGGTATGGAAAAAGCCTATTCTTACCGATTTTACCCCACACCCGAACAAGAGTCGCTATTGCGGCGCAC
>NZ_JAPZSZ010000202.1:0-5082 GCF_027532095.1 Microcystis sp. LE19-195.1E | reverse complement strand
GGAATTGACTTAGGAATTAGTAGCCTTGTGATTACCAGCAATGGCGATAAAGTATCTAATCCCAAGCATTTTAACAAGCATTATCGGAGACTGCGAAAAGCGCAAAAAAATCTGTCTAGAAAACAGAAAGGCTCAAAGAATCGAGAAAAAGCAAGAATCAAAGTAGCAAGAATTCACGCTCAAATCACCGATAGTAGAAAAGACCATTTACACAAGCTAACCACTCAATTAGTTCGGGAAAACCAAACGATTGTGGTTGAGAATTTAGCCGTTAAGAATATGGTCAAAAACCCGAAATTATCTCAGGCAATATCTGATGTAAGCTGGGGAGAAATAACTCGACAATTAGCCTACAAATGCCGTTGGTATGGGAGAAACTACATCGAAATAGATAGATGGTTTCCTAGCTCTAAAAGGTGTAGTAATTGTGGGCATATTGCCCTTGAAAATGCCGTTAAATGTTCGAGAATGGGACTGTCCAGACTGTGGGACTCACCATGACCGAGATATTAACGCTAGTAAAAACATTTTGGCCGCAGGGCTTGCGGTGTCAGTCTGTAGAGCGACTATAAGACCAGAATAGAGTAAATCTGTTAAGGCAGGTGCGGAACCCCGCAAGGGAAAGAAGCAGAAACCTAAATCGTGAGGTTTGGGAATCGCCGTCCGTTTTACGGCGGCGAGGATGTCAAGGTATTGGTCGGCGAAAAATGAAAGTTAAACGAGTTTTGGACTAAATATTTATGCAAACACCAGCATCTAACATTGAATTTGCTATCTGTATTACCGCTGAAGAAGGCGGAGATTTAGAGGTTTGTAAACTTTATCAAGTGTTACCTGATGCTAAAGCGCAAGAGGTGGGATGTTTGCGAGTGATTGATGAATCTGGCGAAGATTATTTGTACCCAGAAAATCATTTTGTCATAATAAAACTTCCTGAAACGGTACAAGTCCAGTTATTAGCAGTCCGCCCTTAAATAGCGAGTAAATTATCTGGGCGTTGCTGATAATAAACGACTTAAGCTGCAATACTGACCTTAGAAGTGATCGCCCTCTATAAATATAGCGTGATAGCTTTTTTGGTGTTAGAATAAAGGAAACCATAGTGTTTTGATTGGCTGAGACTTTTTATGCAATCTGATCTTTTCCAGACGACTCAACCTGCTTCAGATGAAGAGATTAAACAAGCGATCGCATCTGCAGCTGAGGAACTCTTAAGGCAGCTTAATCCAGATTATCTCATTTGTCAGGAAACATCGGTCATTCGCTTTGCAGATATCCCTCTTTCTGAACAGCAGGCACTAGAGCAAGCGTTAGCAGAACAAGCGCAGGGTAAAATTATCAAACATCGATTTTAACGTAAGAGGGCGTATGATATCTGGTTGTCCTTAAGCACTAGAGACTTTTTGAGCAATTTAAAACAAAATGATCCTGAAACTTATCACAAAATCCGCGATCTGTTGCATGATTGATCACTCCAGAGAGAAGATTTTAAAACAGGCACTCCCGAAAGAATTGAAGTATTTATTGTTAACCATCTAAAAGTTTATTATAGAATAATACATCGCTTAAAAAGTATTGATGTTATTGATGTTATTGACCTGACAGGGGGACAAGAGCGGCTAGAACGTAGATAGAACAAGCTCTATAGCCCTTTGCCCTTTGAGGTAATCCTTCAACCGATAGCGGCTAATTTGCATTAGCTCTTCGATACTTTTTTGGAAAATTTGATATAGTTGAAGCCAATTATGGAGATGCTGACCCACGTAAAAACTACTGTGTCGGCGCTGACCTTTATATTTTTTCAGCAATTCTCATTTTGAAATAAATAGAGCATTAACCCCGATTTTGGAAGGCAAAATATAGTAGAAAGTGACTATTTTTCAGGGAGAGGCGATCACTAAAAAAACAATTGGTTGGACAAATTAAATATAAATACTCAAGCAATCAAAGGGATTGGCTGAGAAAGAACGGGGTAAATTCAGGAAGATAGTTCTGTTTTTAGAATAGGGAATTCAAGGGAAATAAAAATTGATAATTAGGGTTTGCGGCAAAAAGTTTTTCCTGGGGGCAGGGGGGGTGTGGGGTTTTACCGATTTTGAGGTAGTCAGTTACCTAATTTTCAGGGAAAAAGTCCAGGAATTTTACCCCCGATCACTCCAATGGTAGGCACTTTTTGAGGGAAAAAAAGTCTAAAAGCCTTATCCAACAAGGTTTTTAGATTTATTCAGCCAGCCCTAAATAAGAATCATAAAAATAAGTAGGGTTATTCTGTAACCCTTTTAGGAGACGACTTATATTCTCACGAACCTGTTTGTGAATTAGCAGTAAAACAAGGTTATAATTTTATTTTTGTTTGTTGGGAAACGTCGCCTAAAACTTTATATGAATGGCTAGAATTTTTAGAAAAAAGTGGAGAAGTTACGAACGTTGAAAAGAAACAATGGGATGGGCGAAAAAATCTAATTCATAATTCATAATTCATAATTCATAATTCCCTCTCCCTTCTAGTCTTAACGGGTTACTCCATCCACCACCGGACGGATATCGCTACCCTCAAAATAGCCGGGGTTGCCTGTCCAGTTGAAATCCGAAACGCGGATGTTGAGTATTCCCAACTGCAGCACCGGGTTATAGCGCAAAATTAAACTATAGGTGCGACGACTCCATTCGAGAAAATATTCTGTACTGATTTCCTTAGCTTGATCGATACTATAAATACTCTGGAAACCCACACGAATCGGACCATATACCTGTTGAGTTATACTATATGAGATTGTTTGTTGATCAACAAAGCGATCGAAGAAAAAGGGTGATTGTCCGTTAACCAAACCCTGACTAAAACTGATATTAAACCCGGTATAGTCGAAAAAATTGCGGGAAAAACGCCCAAACTGTCCTAATAATCCCACGGTTCCCGTGACGGAATTTTGCGTCTCTCCATTAGTGTAATAACTGGTGACACCAGTGACACCAGTGACAATAGCAATATAGGGTTGAACGGGAAGAGGAGAAAATCTTAAACCTTGGTCGGGAGTCGGTGGTAAAGTAAGGGCAGACCAGAGTAAAAAACTGCGATTGAGGGAGACAGCGCCCTGAAAACGGCTTAAATTAGTAACATTATCCGTTGCATTGGCCGCTAAGAGATTACTGCGATCGGTGGGTGCGTTGACATTCTGAACAGAAGCTTGATAACTGAGTCTAATATCCGTATTGGGGACGACAATCACCGGTGAGGTCAAAATTGCCCCAAAACTGCTATTAACCGTCTGAAACCCCAAAGAACCGTTAAAGAGACGCTCGCGATAATTGTACTCCACATTGAGCAGATAGGGATCCTGCAACTGTCCGATCGTCTGTTGAAAGCGAATTTTAGAACGAACACTATTTTCGATCTGTTCCAAATCTAAATTAGAAAAAGAAGCTGTCGCTTGCAAAAACGAGCGCTCGCCAAAATTAGTGGCAAAATTGCCCAATAAACCAAAAGCTTTCGGACTAAGGGGTGAAACTTCACCACCTCCGGGGTTAGCTGAGGGAAAAGCATCGGGATTGAGGACTTTTTGAATTAAATATTGGGGTGTCAACTCAAAAAGAGTCTTCGGTGTCTCCACTAAAGTTAGGGGACTTTCTACGAAAAATCCGCCCCGATCCTCTCCATCATAGCCCGGAGCAATTAAAAAAGGACGACGACGACGGCGATCGAAGGTAAGACTATTAATAAAAGTGGGTGCCACTACCCGTTGATCGAAAACCAACTGGGAATTACTCATCCGCAACTCATCGGTAAAGGGGCCGCTACTGCGAAAAGTGGCGGAATTAGCCCGAACTTCCAACTCAGGAGGGGAAAAAGGGTCATTAGTCAGACGCACATTAGTGGCATTCCACACCTTACCATCAAAATTCAAGCGTTCGGCCTGAAAACGGACACGATTAATCGTTCCCCCCGATGGACTACTAATATTCTGTCGATCGCGCCGACTGGGATCCTGTCCCCCGACGACAAATTGAAAACCCTCTCCCGTGGTAATTCTCTGCAAGGGTTGATTTAATGCCAAACGATCGGTTAGGGTTGCAAAAGAACTACCGGCCCCCACATCCGTGGGCAGCGTTTGTCCTAAATCCCTAGCGGTGCTGGGTTGAAAAATCTCCCCATTAGCATTAAATACCACACCGCTATCCTGGACGAAATAATACTCGAAGCGATCGCCGCGCAGGATTTGATCTCCCCGGGTTAGGATCACCTGGCCCTCCGCTACTGCTAACTTTTCGGGAAGATTAATCTGTAAGCGATCGGCCGTTAGTACACTTTGGGCAAAACGCAGGGTGACATTACCTCTAGCGGTGATAATCTGCCGATTTTGGTCAAATTCCTGCTCATCGGCCACCAATTCCATGGGTCTTTCCCCTTCTGGATTAGCGGCCTGAGCTAGGCCGTTATTGAGGGAAATCAAGTATTCTTGGCTGGTTTTTTCGCCTTTTTTCCGCACTAATAGCCGAGTTGAGCCATTTTTCTGGTTAAGAGCTTTTTGATTTAATCCTGAAACTATCTCGGTTTCGGGATGAATGGTGACACCAACGGCCGCGGGGGGTGGAGAATTCTGGACAGAAAGGGGTTTTCCTAAAGCTGCCGCATCACCCGCACTGCTAGGTAATGGTTTTAAGGGAATACCCTCATCGGGAACCAAGGGTTTTACCTCGACGGTTTCCGGGGGTGGAGTGACGGTGAGGGGAATAGAAACGCTCTCTTCTGAAGGCTTTTTTGCCTCTAGAGGTGCTGGGGTGACAGGGAGGGGAACTACAGACGTGGGACTATTTTCAGAAACTTGGCGCTCCTCTGTTTCGGGTTCAGCTACAGTATTAATCAGGGCAGGTGGTTCAACAGCTAAGAGAAAAAAAGACATGACTGCACGAGTCGGCGATCAAAATAGAGGACGAGTGAACCTCATTGACATCCTCGCCGCCCTAAAAGTGCGGCGATTCCTAAACCTCACGATTTAAGTTTCTGCTTCCACCACCGTCGCATACCACAGTTAAAAAACCATGTACTGTCTTACACAGAGTCCACAGACTTTCGCCCCATTTCAG
>NZ_JAPZSZ010000040.1:0-8172 GCF_027532095.1 Microcystis sp. LE19-195.1E | reverse complement strand
TGTGTGTCCCACAGTATTTAATTGTTTTTCGCTCTTACCATGTGGACTTACGATGAAAGCTTTTGTACCAGTGATGGTTAGAGATTTAGGGATTACGGAGTGTCGCTTGTTTCCTGCGTTCCCAAAGTCAACGACTCAATTTAATGCTAACATAAAGTCGCCCTAAAGGGCGAGGTTTTCAACCCAAATTTTCGATAATACTTCATCAGTGACTCCGTTTTAGAGAGGCGATCGTGCAAATTACGCTCAAGGAAAGAATCGAATCCATACAGGTGGGGAGTATCTCGGCGCTGGCTTTCCTGGTTCCCTATCTGCTATTTTTAATTGTTGATCGACTATTGTTAGGGGAATCGCTCACAGTAATTGGCGCTTTTGTCAAGATATCCGGGGCGATAATTAGCGGATTTCTCTTTGGTGTCACCTATCGTTATGTCGTCCGTAACGATGATAATCCCCATCTCAAAGATGGTACAGTGGCAGCTTTTGCCCTAGTCCGCGGCCTAGTTCCCCTACAATTATCCACAGACTTGATCGCTGACAGTGGGCAATTAAGTCTCTTTCTGGGAGAGAGCTTTATCTGTTTTTTATCCTCTCGTCTGCTGTTAGAGTTGACTAAGCTGCGTCAATAACCGATCATCTTTTTGGCTATCGGGAGTCAGGAGTCGGTCGTCAGGAGTCGGTCGTCAGGAAATAGGGTGATAGGGTTTTGGGGTGATAGGGTGATGAGACAGCTTCCCCACTTCCCCACTTCCCCACTTCCCCACTTCCCCACTTCCCCATTCCCCCACACCCCACACCCCACACCCCACACCCCACACCCTACTTCCCCACACCCTATGGCTATTTGTATTCCCGTTAATTTACCCGATCGCTCCTATAATATTCTGATCGAGAAGGACAGTTTAGCTAATCTCGGTGCAGAAATGAGCCGGTTAAACTTAGGTAAAAAGGTTTTATTGGTTTCTAATCCCGAAATTGTTGACTATTACGGACATACAGCCGTTAATTCCCTAGAAAAAGCGGGCTTTGTCGTTTCTACTCATCTGATCCCCGCCGGCGAAAATTATAAAACCCTCGATTCGATCGCCCAAGTTTATGATAGCGCCCTCGCTCACCGGCTGGAACGTTCCTCGACTATGGTTGCCCTCGGTGGTGGTGTAATCGGGGATATGACGGGATTTGCGGCAGCCACATGGTTACGGGGCGTTAATTTTGTCCAAGTTCCCACCACCCTGTTAGCCATGGTAGATGCTTCCATCGGGGGTAAAACTGGTGTTAATCATCCCCAGGGCAAAAATCTGATCGGGGCGTTTTATCAACCGAAATTAGTTCTGATCGATCCTGACGTGCTTAAAACCCTACCCGTGCGAGAATTTCGGGCAGGAATGGCAGAAGTGATTAAATACGGTGTAATTTGGGATGCTGAGTTATTTCAACAGTTAGAAGACTCGGACAATTTAGCTAGTTTTTCTCAGATCGATGGCGAGCTATTGCAAACAATTATTACAAAGTCTTGCCAAGCTAAAGCAGATGTGGTAAGCAAAGACGAAAAAGAAGCGGGTTTGCGGGCGATCTTAAACTATGGTCACACGATCGCCCACGGCATTGAAAGTTTAACGGGATATACTAGCGTTAACCACGGGGAAGCGGTGGCCCTGGGGATGGTGGCGGCAGGAGCGATCGCTGTTAAACTGGGAATGTGGACCGCCGGGGAAAATCAACGTCAAACCGATCTAATCGAAAAAGCCGCCTTAGAAACCCGTATTCCGCCTTTAAATGCCGATGAGATGGTAAATGCTCTCACTGCCGATAAAAAGGTTAAAGATGGCCAAGTTAGATTTATTTTACCAACGGCGATCGGCCAAGTCACCATTAGCGATCGAGTCACCCCCACCCTGGTGCGTGAGGTGTTATCACCAACCGAATCCGGGCAGTAAACGCTTTTTCAATTGTTGCATCGCTTGTTCCGTAACATCCCGGTATTTTAAATCTCCCACGAGAATACGTCCCATCAGTTGACCGGCGATCGGCCGTTTAACGGCGACATTGTAAGCGATTTGGGTAAATTGATAGAATAAACCAGCTAATTTGGCTGCTAAAGCCATATCTTCCCCCCATTCTTCCCGAATTATCCGACTATAGCCCGCTAAAGCCCGATTATCTCCGGCTAAAGCTCGATCGATCGCCTCGGCTGCCTTAACTCCCGTCAAAATTGCCGGACGGATACCCTCACCGATGAGAGGATCGAGAATACCCGCCGCTTCTCCTGTAATTAGGGCATTTTGGGCGTGTAGCGGTTGATTTCCGTTCCAAAGGGCTAAAGCATACTCACTATAGCGATAATCCTCTAAATTCCAGCCCTTTTGACGGGCATAATTTAACAGTTGTTTTTTTAGCTCCTCGGATTTGATGCTGCCCTTAAAACAAGCGCCGCTAATTGTGTAACCATTAGACTTGGGAAAAGCCCAGATATAGCCATTTTTTAGGGAACCAAAATCAAAAAAAGCTTTTTGGGGGGGAATAGTCGCTTCTGCGTTAGTAATTTCCAGAGTAGCACCGAGCGCTTCGTTTTTCGCCGGTAATCCTAACCAGCGACTGGTACTGCCCCTAACACCATCGGCAGCAATCAGATATTTACCTGAAAATGTTCCTTGGGATGTGGTAACTTGCCAGTGATCTTGGACGAATTTGATCTGGGTAACTTCGCTGTTATCTTGGATGGTTGCCCCGACTGCGATCGCCTGTTGACCTAAAAAATCATCGAAATGATCCCTTTGTACCATCCACATCGGTTCTAGCATATTTAACTTAGTGGTGGCGGCATCCCCCTGTTTCCAAGTAAACTGTACTTGCGTGACGGTATTCTCAATCACGGGGGTAAAGTCAAAATCAAACCACTGCTTAATTGCCGGGGATACCCCCCCACCACAGGGTTTATAACGGGGTAATTTAACTTTATCGAGGATTAGGATCGATCGTCCCTTTTTAGCTAGATGATAACCCGCCGTCGCTCCTGCTGGTCCCGCACCGATGATAATACAGTCAAACATTTGTACTAATTTAAGTCGTTGAACAAATTTATAGACAATTTACGCTATTTTGGGCAACTTGTGTTGAGTCTGGTGAAGCTAAGACGGGATTCTGTGATTGTTGAGCTTGCTTCTCTAGTTTCTAGCTGATTTACCCCCCAATTTCCCAGAGAACCTAATCTCTGGCTTTTTTGGCTAATTGATCAATCTTCACCTGATCAATCGTATAATCAAAAAAAATATAATGACTCGATTATATCATGAAAATTGTTTCTATTAAAATAAAAAACTATCGTATGTTTAAAAATATACACATAAGAGATATTCCCCCTTTTTGCGTGATTATTGGAGCTAACGGCACGGGAAAATCTACTCTATTTGATATTTTTGGGTTTCTGCGAGATGCCCTTAAAAACAACATTCGCCAAGCTTTACAAATTCGCGGCGGTTATAGAGAAATTATCACTAGAGGTCAAGAACAGGAAGATATTGAAATCGAGCTGCAATTTCCCATGAAAATCTTAGATACAGAACGTCTGGTTACTTATATACTTATAATTGGACAAAACAATAATCGTCCCGTTATCAAACGCGAAATACTTCGCTATAAACGGGGTGAACACGGTGCACCTTTTCATTTTTTAGATTTTAAACTTGGTCAAGGATATGCTATCACCAACGAAGAAGATTTTAGTAAACCGGATAAAGAACTCGATCGAGAAGAACAACAGCTAGAATCTAACGACATACTAGCAATCAAAGGATTAGGACAATTTCAACGTTTTAAAGCCGCTACAGCCTTTCGTTCTCTGATTGAAAATTGGCACGTTTCTGACTTTCATATTAGCGAAGCTAGAGGAAGTCAAGAAATATCTTATGCTGAACACTTATCCACCACCGGCGACAATATAGCTACAGTCGCTCAATATATTTATCAACAATATCCCAAAATTTTTCAGCAAATTCTCGAAAAAATGAAACAACGAGTTCCGGGTATTTCCTCTGTGGAAGCAAAAGAAACCGAAGACGGTCGCTTGATTTTACGTTTTCAAGATCAGGCCTTTAAAGACCCTTTTATTGATCGCTATGTTTCTGACGGGACTATGAAAATGTTCGCTTATTTAATATTACTATTCGATCCCAATCCTCATCCCCTACTCTGTGTCGAAGAACCAGAAAACCAACTTTATCCTACTTTATTAAAAGAACTAGCCGAAGAATTCGCCCACTATAGCGATCAGGGGGGTCAGGTATTTGTTTCTAGCCACTCCCCCGATTTTATCAATGCGGTTCCACTAGCTAGTATTTTCTGGCTAATTAAATCCCAAGGTATCACCCAAATCCATAGGGCTGCCGATAGCGAAATCCTCAAAAACTTAGTAGCGGAAGGCGATTTACCCGGCTATCTTTGGAATCAAGGCTGGTTTAAAGGAGTAGCACCATAATGAACTATGATATCGTATTTTTGCTAGAAGAGTCATCTATAAAAAATGTGTTAGAAGAACTTTTGCCTAAGCTTATTCCCCCAGAAATCAGCTATATATGTATTAGTCATCAAGGCAAACAAGACCTAGCAAAATCTATTCCTATAAAACTCAAAGCTTTCAATAAATCTAGTCCCAATACCAAATTTATTATTGTTCACGATCAGGATTCCCACGACTGTCAAAAACTCAAAAAAGACCTAGGGGAAATTTGTCAAAATGCCAGTGATGCTCAAGTCTTAATTCGGATTATTTGCCATGAATTAGAATCTTGGTTTCTGGGAGATTTAGCAGCGGTTGAAAAGGCGTATAATTTAAATAGTCTCGGCCAAAAACAAAATAAAAGTAAATACAGAGAACCGGACCTGCTTAACTCGGCCAAACAAGAATTAAAAAAGCTAGTGAAAGAGTATTATGCAGGAACCCACTCTAAACAGATTGCCCCCCATCTTTTCCTAACTGAAAATAAATCCCGTAGTTTTAAAACTTTTATCCAAGGTATCAAAAATGTTGTGGAAATGATACAACGCCCCAATCCGAACCCGAACTAAAATAGACCTCGACCTAATATAATTAAAAGCTTGTAAACTCCTAACTAGAGTTGGCTGAAAAAATCTAAAAATCTTGTTGGATAATATCTTTAGGTTTTTTTAAAATCAAAAAGTGCCGGCCCTGGGAGTGAGCGGGGGGAAGATTTAGGCATTTTTGCGCCCAAAAATATTCCCCCCAGCAAAACCGGGGGGAAAGTGGTAAAAAAACTGCTAATCTAGCAGTTTAAGGCTAAGTCTTGGGATTCTTTTTTCAAGAGATTAACGAGGGTTTCGTCACCATTCTCTTGAGCGATTTGTAAACGACGTTCCAGACGACGACGAATATTGTTCAGATGGATGCTAGAAAGGGTTTCCTCTTGGACAACAACAGGGGGTTTGACAACGGGCAACGGACAAGTGTTTGGGGTGACTTGCCCAGCAAGATGAGGACGGGTGCTGTAGGCAACTCCACGATACTGACGATGCAGTTTCGGCTCTAATTGGAGCATATGGCGAGGATAATGGTGATTCCAGTGTTGACCTCGGTATTTACCCCCGATATCTCCAGTATTCATCTCCAAGGGGAGAGAATCCCTTTCGTACTTAACTCCTCGATAGGCTAACGTCATATCACCGACTCCCTGCAATGCTTTAAAGTGACTTTAATCCCCCTTGTCGTCCCTATATAGGGACAACAAATGAAAAGATCTTATTGATTATTCTGTATCTATTTTTACATTTTGTTAGGGAAATTGAAAAAACTTTATAAAAATTTAATATTTTCTAGCTGGCGATAGTATCCTTTTCTGGCTGGATTTGGTCGCCCACCAAAGGAGCCTCTAGGGGTTTGAGGATTAATTTTGGTTGCTCGTCCTCATCGATGAGACGAATTTGAATTTGCGGGCCAGGGGCGGCTAAACGAACCACCATACCATCGACGACGGCGGTTTTCTCGATCGGTTTGCCATTGACAAACGTCCCATTTGCCCCTAAATTTTCCAATTCCCAATCATCGTGCTCATTATGGCGGATTTCTAAGTGCCGCCTCGAAACCACAGCACTATAGAGAACTACATGATTATCCAGCGCCCTGCCGATGAGAATGGTTGATTGATCATTGTCAAATTGCCAATGTTGTAGGGGCGTGGCCTGGCTGGGGTGTAAAAGAGTTAAAGTGATCACGGTGACTATTTGCGGCACGATAGGGGCGGTGGACAGGGTAAATCTTATTTGCTGTCAAGATTCATCCTGGCCATTAAGTCTTAAGTCCTAGCAATGAAAATCTCTAGTTACTTGACTAAGCCTTTTCTTTCTATTGTCTCACACTTTCCTGTTCCCTCTGAACCGACCTCCCCCAGAAAATCTAGCCACTTCGCCCTAGTATTAATAAAACTGATGGGGTATGATTTCCACATTTTGAGCAATTTTTACCCTCTTCAGGGATAAGATAGTGCTTGTGTCACCTAAACATTGATCTATGAGCGGCTTGATTATAAAAATAATCTTGATATCGGCTTTCATTTCCCTGGGAATTAAATATCTTGCCCCTTTATTATCGATCGCTCCCAGTCCTCTTAACACTTTAATTCTGGTTTTTACTCCTTTTCTGCTCACGGTTTTTGCCCTCTGGAGACGGACAATAACTGATTAGGAATTTTTCTCCTTACTCATCATGACTTTTGGCAGCAGCCTCGGTTTAGTTCTGTTAGTCTTTTGTCTGTTGATTCTCTGGCAGATTCGACAGATTCTCTTATTATTATTGATGGCGATTCTTCTGGCTCAGATTTTAAATTTGGCTGTGACTTGGTGGCAGCGTCATCACCTCAAGCGTTCCTACGCCCTAATTATCACTCTTTTTGGCTTCTTTATTGGTATTATCGGTATGTTTGTGGGGATTATACCCGCTTTAGTCCAACAATTTCGCCAATTATTTAGTTTATTACCCCAAGCTATAGAAAGACTCTGGGGACAAGTCCATAGTCTTGAGGATTATCTCGATCCTAGTCTGGCCAGTGTCTTACCGGACTTTAAAACACTGCTCGCTCAATTACAACCCCTGATTAACCAAATTGCTGGCCGGGGTTTAAGCATTTTTTACGGTACTTTCGGCATTATCCTCAGCTTACTGCTAATTGTTGCCCTGGGCTTGATGATTCTCGCCGATCCTGCCGCTTACTACCGTTGTTTTCTGCGTTTATTTCCTGCTTTCTACCGTTCTAGGGTACGATCGATCCTAGAACAGTGCGATCGAGATTTAAAAGCTTGGCTGAAAGGGATTTTCTGTCATATGTTGATTATGACCTTGGGCAGTTGCCTGGGTCTATCCCTGATCGGCATTCCCCTCGCTTTTTCCCAATCTATTCTCGCGGGATTTCTCACCTTTATCCCCAACCTCGGGCCAGTTTTAAGCACGATTTTACCCTTTTCTATCGCCCTTCTGGAAGCTCCCTGGCAACCCTGGGCGGTTTTACTACTCTACAGCAGTATTTATCTGTTAATTCAATATTTCGACCGTCATTCACCGCTGCCCATTTTAACAGTGCGGTCGCTCAAGCTCTTACCCGCTTTTACCCTGTTGGCCCAGTTGTTTTTCGCCTCGATTTTTGGCTTTTTAGGGCTATTTCTGGCGGTTCCCCTGACGCTTATCGGTCGTATTTGGCTAAAGGAAGCTTTGATCGAGGATATTCTCGATCATTGGCGGATTGGGGATAACGGAGGCCGGGGGCCGGAGGCCGGGGGCAGGAGGCCGTTTTTGTAACGGGGATTTATGCCCCGCTCCAAAAACTTTTCGCCTTAAAAGGCGAGGTTTTAGACCTGATTTTTTCGATAAAAATTTTTAAACTGGGGATCTAGGATTCGAACCTAGGAAATGGCGGGACCAAAACCCGCTGCCTTACCGCTTGGCTAATCCCCATTGGACAAACCTTTTTAATATTAGCATTTATCTCCCTGGTTTTGTCAAGAAGTTTATAAAAATTTTTTACTTAGGGTTTGCGGCAAAAAGTTTTTCGTGGGGTTTGGGGTTTGGGGTTTGGGGTTTGGGGTTTGGGGTTTGGGGTTTGGGGTTTGGGGTTTGGGGTTTGGGGTTTGGGGTTTGGGGTTTGGGGTTTGGGGTTTGGGGTTTGGGGT
>NZ_JAPZSZ010000095.1:0-3973 GCF_027532095.1 Microcystis sp. LE19-195.1E | reverse complement strand
ATTAGCGGCACAGGGGCTAAAATATACCCGTTTTCATACCACTGCCCTCTGCTCTCCCAGCCGCGCGGCTTTGCTCTCTGGAAGGAATCATCACTCGGTCGGCATGGGCAACATCACCGAAACCGCCACCTCCGCCCCCGGGCAGAGTTCCGTTCGTCCCAACACCAAAGCCCCCCTCGCCTTGACCCTGAAGCTGAACGGCTATTCCACGGCGCAGTTCGGTAAGTGCCACGAGGTACCGGTTTGGCAAACCAGCCCGATCGGCCCGTTTGACGCTTGGCCCTCTGGCGGGGGTGGATTCGAGTATTTCTACGGCTTTATCGGTGGCGAGAATAACCAGTGGGAGCCGGCACTGTACGAGGGAACAACCCCGATCGAACCGCCGAAAACCCCGGAGGAAGGGTATCACCTGACCGAAGATCTGGCCGATCGAGCGATCGCTTGGGTCAGTCAACAAAAAGCCCTCGCCCCCGATAAGCCTTTCTTTATGTACTTCGCCCCCGGCGCGACCCATGCCCCCCACCACGTCCCCAAGGAATGGATCGACAAGTATCGGGGCCAATTCGCTCACGGTTGGGATCACCAGAGGGAGATTACCTTTGCCCGACAGAAAGAACTGGACGTAATTCCCCAAAATGCCGAACTCACCCCCCGTCACGCCGAAATTCCCGCCTGGGATGACATGGATGATCGCCTGAAGCCGGTATTAGAGCGCCAGATGGAGGTGTACGCCGCCTTTCTGGAACATACCGATGAGCAGGTGGGACGGGTGATTCAAGCCTTAGAAAATCTAGAAATCCTCGACGATACGCTCGTTTACGTCATCGTCGGCGATAACGGCGCATCCGCCGAGGGAACGCTGCAGGGCGCGTTTAACGAGATGGCCAACTTTAACGGGTTAGCGGGTCTAGAAACCCCGGAATTTCTCCTCTCGAAACTAGATGACTTCGGTGCGCCCGATTCCTATAATCACTACGCGGTCGGTTGGGCCTGGGCGATGAGTAGCCCCTACAAATGGACGAAGCAGGTCGCTTCTCACTGGGGCGGGACCCGCAACGGTACGATTGTTCGTTATCCCAAAATCATCAGGGAAAAAGGTGGGATTCGCCATCAGTTCTGTCATCTGATCGATGTGGCCCCGACGGTGTTGGCAGTAGCGGGAATTCCCGAACCGACTATGGTTAACGGTGTCCTACAAAGTCCCTACGAGGGTACGAGTATGGTTTATACCTTTAACGACGCGGCCGCCCCCGAACGTCACGATGTGCAGTATTTCGAGATGTTTGGCAATCGGGGCATCTATTACAAGGGTTGGAGTGGGATTACCAAGCACCGCACCCCGTGGATTATGACTGGACAGACGATGGTTCCTTTCGACGATGATATCTGGGAACTATACGACGGCAGTACGGATTGGACGCAAGCTCGGGATCTCTCCCGGGAAATGCCAGAGAAACTGCACGAACTACAGCGACAATTTCTGATCGAGGCGGTTAAGTATAATGTACTGCCCCTAGACGATCGCCAAGTGGAACGGGTCGATCCCGCCACCGCTGGCCGGCCTACCCTCGTGCGGGGAAACTCGCAATTATTCTTTGCCGGGATGGGGCGTTTGTCTGAAAATAGCGTCATCAACATCAAAAATAAATCCTTCTCGGTGACGGCGGAACTGAACATTCCCCCGGAAGGCGCGGACGGGGTGATTATCGCCCAAGGCGGCCGCTTCGGTGGTTGGAGTGTCTATACCCACGACGGAAAAGCCAAGTTCGTCTATAACGTGCTGGGGATTCAAAGTTTTGTCACCGAGGCGACGGAGACGATCCCGGCCGGTAAGCATCAGGTAAGGATGGAGTTTGCCTACGATGGCGGTGGTTTAGGACGGGGGGGAAATGTCACCCTCTACTACGACGGTCAACCGGTGGGTACGGGTCGGGTAGAACGAACTCAGGCTTTTATTTTCTCTGCGGACGAGACCACGGATATCGGCTACGAATCCGGTACCCCCGTAGCGGCGGAATATACCTCGAAAACCAGTCGTTTCACCGGCAAGATCGGTTGGGTTCAACTGGATGTGGGTACGGACGCTCATGACCACCTGATCGACCCGGAGGAACGTCTGAAAATTATCATGGCCCGGCAGTAGAAAAGGGGACTTGCGATCGACGGTTTCGCTTATTCGGTCTTAGGGGAGGAATCGCGATCGCTGGCGAGCCAATGTTTAATTTTCTATAGCAAAAACTAACCGCGCTGGTAGTTTTATCTAGACTTTCCCTCGGTTAAAAGCAAAAAAATTGAGTTTAAATTAGCAACTTTGTTCTATGGAATGGTCTTTTTTGAGAAACTTTGCCATCACTCTATTCGCCCTCTTAAATCCTCTGGGGATGCTGCCGATATTTATTAGTTACACCGCTCGCGAACGTCAAGAAGTACAGCGACTCGTGGCTCTATTTGTCTCGTTAACTGTCTTGTGTTTGTTGTTAATTTTTATGTTTATCGGAACGTCAATGCTAAAATTCTTTGGTGTCACCTTAGACTCTTTTCGCCTTGCTGGTGGAGTGCTTTTGTTGATGATCGTTATCAACATTGTTAACGGTTCTGGGGGAGGTACAAAAGAGCTTTTAATTAATGAGCGAGGAGGGGATTATCTCAGCGAAGCTAAGTCAGTTTATCGGCAAATTGTTATTCCTATGGCTATGCCTTTATTGGTAGGACCTGGGGTTATTGCTAACGTTATCCTTTATGCCAGTGAAGCCGAATCAAAGCTGGGTGACGGTATGGGCATTGAACTGATTTTGATGACAATTTTAGTCAGTTTTTTGGTCTTTCTCATCCTCGCTGCTGGCCAATGGTTACAAAGACTTTTGGGAGATATTGGCTTGAGTATTACTCAGCGAGTTATGGGGCTATTTGTAGCAGCGATCGGAGTACAATTTATGGTGAAAGGTTTGATTAATATTTTTGTCGATCAGATCGTTCCTAAACTGCCATCATAGCAAATTGCTAATTAGTCTAAATAGTTAGCTAAGAAAATTACTTAAAATATCAAATAAGCTGTTGTCTATTTAAACTGGGTATTAAGGAGAGCAATCATGAAAAATTCTCATCAATTGACCAAATCCCTGAAGCGTTTTCGTTATACACTTTTTCTGGGAGTAGCGGCCATGGCAATCACTAGCTGGGGGATGCCCAATATTTCTGTAGCCCAGACTACTCCTGCTCAAGAAAAAGTGCAGTTAATGTTCGTGCAAACGGCAGAAGATATTCAGGTAGATCCCGTCACAAAAACAATTCGCTTGGTGAACGTCAACAAACAGACATTATACTTTTCCGATCGCCCGAACCGGATTGCTGGTAATCTGACCATGGCCGCCTATATGGATGAGTGGACAGCCAGGGCAGGAAAAGATAATTTTGCTAACGATCCCCCCAATGCGACCCTCTCAGTCTACGAACCTGGTCGTCAAGACAATACTATAGTTGTCGTCGAGATTAGCAATCCCGTCATCGATGGCAAGGACTTGATTTATAGCTATAAGCTAATCGAAGGGACTCTACCCAAGGCCGGCGGGGCAACTTCCCTATTTATCGATTGGATTGGTGTTGGTGGTGGTGTCGGCCCTGGCTTTTACGGGGTGGGGGCCGGTACCCGCGGAGTCGGTTTATACGGTGGTTACGGTGGACCCCTACGTTATTAATACGATTGTTCTATTATTCCTGCTACAAAAAAAGAGGGCAACAAAGCCTGAAACTCCTGAATACTGACGACCGGCTACTGACGACCGACTCCTAACCCCACCAACAAACTTTTTGCCGCAAACCCTAAATAGGGCTGGCTGAATAAATGTGAAATATAGACTAGGTAAGGGTCTTAGGGTCTTTTTTCGCTCCCACAGGTGCAAGATTTTGAGAGAATCATGTTTCAAAACCTTACATCTTCATCGGCCCGCGTCCTGTAGGGGCGAAGCATTCGGGC
>NZ_JAPZSZ010000057.1:0-3738 GCF_027532095.1 Microcystis sp. LE19-195.1E | reverse complement strand
GGTCTTAGGGTCTTTTTTCGCTCCCACAGGTGCAAGATTTTGAGAGAATCATGTTTCAAAACCTTACATCTTCATCGGCCCGCGTCCTGTAGGGGCGAAGCATTCGGGCATAACCTATCGCTGAAACCGTAGATTTCCTATCCGAATGCTTCGCCCCTACTTTTTCAGCAGACCCTAAATAATCAGTTTTTAATAAACGGATTTAGGATCAGACTTATCTGAAATGACTAGAATTTCATCCATAGATAAAAATCTATGACTGAAGACGTAAAAGTTGATTGACTTTATGGATTCCATGATTTAAGCTTAGTGATTCGTATCACTCAGTTGTATCGCAAAACTCAAGTTTGTTTGAATTGCCCCTACCATTCCTGTTTTGTCACCATTTTCAAAAGGACAGGCGATCGCCGTAACGAAGAACCGACAGGAATCAATCAGACAGAGTATAGTCATTTCAATTAAAATTGATAAATAAATGCCCGATTTCATACTAAATCCAGTTATCAAAGACTGATTATCTATTTCTCCTTTTGCATGAGTGCATGAGTGCATGAGTGCCTGTCCTGATATGTAGCCTATACTCAACGGATTTAGTAGTATCATAAGGTTTTCATCGGTCAAGATTGTATCAGAATTATCTGAAATGACTCTAGTTTCATCCATAGATAAAAATCTATAACTAAAGACATAAAAATTTATAACTAAAGACATAAAAATTGATTGACTTTATGGATTCCATGGTGTTATAGTAGGTGATATGGATCACTCGGTTGTATCGCAAAACTCAAGTTTGAGTTGAATTGCCCCTATGATTCCTTTTTTGTCACCATTTTCAAACAGATCAAGGAAATGCACAGGTAATTGTCGACCATCAAGGACAGGTGATCGCGAGTAATTGTGCTGTGAACCTGTAAATTTCTACTGACGGTGACATCCGTTTGGCACTGAAGCGCAACGACAACAGGTTAAGCTTCAGAGCTTGCTGCCTTGAATACCTTTACTCTTTTCTAACCTATTGCCTACATATGGAATCAACCACTATTGTAACTACCGCTCAGTCATCGCCAAAGAACACCCTTGATGATCAGAAGAAAGTAACTGAGAACGAGCAAATACCAAATAGTAATAACGCAACCAGTAACATTGATGAGTTGTTAGAGGAGGTTATCGGTGACAAAAATTTAAATCAACTCTCCCGACAAGATTTAAATGAGCTTTTGGACAAAGTTGATTTTTTAGGTGCAATTGGACTTGATACTGCGGGAGAAAAGATACCAACAGAAGTTGGCAAGAGATCAGACAATGGTGAGAGCGGCAATAACAAAAATTCAAGTTCTACCTCAAGTCTTACCTCAAGTTCTACCTTAAGTCTTACCTCAAGTGTCTCACAACCAGATTTAGTGGGCAGTTTTGGCACGATTAATTTGCCAACTACGGTTGACTTCGGCGCTCAGGGAACTGCACAGGTAATTGTCACCAATCAAGGACAGGGGATCGCCAGTGGTCCCAGTACTGTCAAACTGTACATTTCCACTGACGGTCAGATTGACAGTAACGATGCCTTACTCACCAGTGTCAGCACAAACTTGAACCTAGACGCCGAGCAGTCAGTCACCTTAGACTTAACGTATAACAACAATACTTCAGTCATCGCTCCGGGGGCTTACTTTCTCATTGCTGAAGTCGATGCAGATAACCAAATTGCCGAACAACTGGAAACCAATAATGTCACCAGTAAATTAGTATCGGGACTCAATACTAATGCCGTCATCGACTGGAATGCGATCGCCTTAAATGCGATTCAAGCCGAGGGAAAAGCGGGGCGGGGAGTCGCGCCGACAGTAGGTTCTCGCTTAATGGCGCTGGTTTCTACTGCCGTCTATGATACGGTCAATGCCTTCAACACTTTATATCCCTCCTACGCTGTAAATGTGAACGCACCAGGGAATACCTCGTTGGGGATGGCGGCAGTTGGTGCTGCTTATCGAGTTCTCTCTACTCAATTATCTGGACAAAGTAGCTTGTTCTCACAGCAATTATCCAATTCTCTGGCGGAGATTCAGGACAGTGCCACCGCTGAAAGCCGGGGGTTTAATTTTGGCATTTTAGTAGCCAATCAGAGCATCAGTTTACGCGCTAATGATGGTTCTAACGACAATACGCCTTTCACTGCGCCACCGGGAGACTATGTCTGGAGACCAGAAACCTCGGGCCCCACTGCTGGGGTAGCAGTCGGTGCCAACTGGGGGGGAGTAGATACTTGGGCAATTGGTGACATTGACCAGTTTGTCTCGGAAAATGCTCTTGATGTGACTCTTGATGGCCGTCCCGACAATCCTAGTGATGGTGGTGCATTGTATGCCGAAGAAATTGAAGAAGTCCGGCTCTACGGCGGCTTGGAAGACACTGCTCTGACTACCACTTTACGCACAGAAGACCAGACAGAAATAGCTATTTTCTTCGCTTATGACCGGGCTGATACCTTCCGTCCCTACGGTCACTTAAACCAAATTGCTCAAGGTATTGCCGTCGACGAGGGCAATACCTTGCAAAAAGATGCCAGTCTATTTGCCGCGTTAAATACTGCGCTGGCGGATGCGGTAATCGTCGCTTGGAAAGAGAAATACACTGAACTCCAACCTCGCCCTGATGACATAATTGCCGGAGGATTTGCGGCTAATGACGGGTTAGCTTCTACGGTGGGCGATCCCAATTGGAAACCCTTGCTGTCACCATTAATGGGGGTTAATTCGCCACCTTTCCCGGATTATATGTCAGGGCATTCTGCCATGGGGGGAGCATTTGCTGGAGTGATGACCGAATATTTTGGAGACAACTATGTGTTTAGTGCTGTCTCCCAAGAACTTCCCGGTGTCGTTCGTAATTTCGATAGCTTCTATGAAGCGGGAATGGAAGATGCCATCAGCCGTCTTTATGGCGGAGTTCACGTCCGTGAGGCTTGCATTGATTCTTTTGAAATGGGGTTAGCTGTTGGCGATTTTGTTGCGGCAAATTTCTTTCAGCCGCCTGCCTTCTAATATTATGTCGAGTTGAACGAACCTGCATCAGTCCCCACCCTCAGCAACGCACCGGTGGGGAAGGTGCAGGGGGCGGCAATTTGAGGACTCGATGTCCGAAAAATGGCCAACTAAATTTTAATGGTAAATCCCATGCTTTAGGTGATATCGGTCGCACTTGGGAATTATCCCTGGAAAGGGTGCGACAAATTGAGTCGAAAGCGTTGCAAAAACTGCGTCAATCCCAGCGACGTAATCAAATTCGCGATTATTTTGAAGCGTTGAGTTAGTTAGATCACCAACAGAATATCCCTACTAGGGAGTTAAATAGGGTTTGCTGAATAAATCTAAACCTTGTTGGATAATATCTTTAGACTTTTTGGAAATCAAAAAGTACCGGCCTTGGGAGTGATCGGGGGGAAAATTCAGGGACTTTTTCCCTGAAAATTAGGTAATTGACCACCTGAAAATCAATCGGTAAAACCCTACACCCCACACCCCACCTGCCCCCCCGATGTCGGGGGGGTTGGGGGGCCACACCCTACCCCCAGGAAAAACTTTTTGCCGCAAACCCTAAATAGGGTTTGCTGAATAAGTACGGGCGAAGCATTCGGATAGAAAATCTACCTTTTCACCGATAGGTTATTGTCCGAATGCTTCGCCCCTACAGGACGCGGGCCGATGAAGACGCAAGGTTTTGAACGACGATTCTCTCAAAATC
>NZ_JAPZSZ010000114.1:0-3752 GCF_027532095.1 Microcystis sp. LE19-195.1E | reverse complement strand
GAGAATTGGGTAGAGTTATAAATTAAACCCAATCTTTAATTCATCCGCCATATTTTAATAGCTTGAGTCAGTAAAGACGTGCGTTACACTACGTTAACGCACCCTACAAAATTGGCTTGAGTCAGTAAAGACGTGCGTTACACTACGTTAACGCACCCTACAAGATCGGCGTACTGCTACGCAGTGTCTTCGGCATCGCACTGTAAGGATGGGCGGTGATTTTTCCCGTGTCACTATCAAAATTAGGAGAAAGTGGCCTAGTATATATATGAGGGTACTTATCTCCTATTAAAAACCGTAAACAATCCAATGAAAACTTTAAATCAGAATTCCTGGCAAGTAGAGGGAGGAGAAACCCTGCCTCTACTTTACGAAATTGATCAACATCTTTGGTTAGAGGAAACAATAAAAATCCTCAAGGAAAATCGCTTAGATGAATTAGATGTAATCCATTTAATTGAGGAATTAGAAAGCTTGAGTAAAAGAGATAAAAACCGAGTCAGTAGCTTACTTGAACAAGTGATCAGGCATTTATTACTTTTACAATATTGGACAACAGAAGCCGAAATAAATCGGAATCATTGGCGAGCGGAAATTATCAGTTTTCGCACGCAATTAAGAAAATGTTTAACGACGAATTTACAGAATTATTTGGCTGAGGAATTACCGATAATCTATCAGGATGCTTTCGATTATGTTCAACAAAAAACTGGGTTTTCTGGCGATTTTCCCTCAGAATGTCCTTACAGTTTAGAGCAATTATTAGATAAAAATTGGTTTCACTGTGAAGATTAGACATTAAACATGATAAAATAATCAAAGAAAACCGTTCTAAAACCACGGGGTTTTTAACCCAAATTTGCGATAATAAGATGAGCTTAAATTATCAACTCGGAATCAGTCCAGATTTTTAGCTCTTTTGTCCCATCTACAAGGATAGCATTTTCCAAAAGTGATAAAAGAGGTGTAAAGTTATTTTATAGTAGTTGTCGATAGCCTGGAAATTGTCCTGACGACTTCCCAAATTGCTCCTCACCTGACCCACCGTCTCAACCTCCAGTTGGCGAAAGTAGATAGCACCGAGATTGACTTGCAGCAGTTTGATTATGTCCTGCTTAACCAGCGCCATCCCGGTTGAGCGAGTTCGCCGTCGGTTGTCAGCCATCTGATCGGACGCTTGCAGCGAGCGCCTAGTTTTAAATTGAGTTACGCGCAAGATCAGGTATTTTTATTTGAGCAACACTAAGAGAGAAAAAGCAGCGCGGACTATATATCTGTATAAAGTGCTACAATAATCTAAGATTCCATCAAAGGTTAGATTATCAAACGCCGACTCAGAACTATCAAGGTCGGAAAACCTCGTTCGATAGTCTGAGCAGAGGCAAGACAATCGGTTAGAACTTATCGACTATCTGAGACTGTCCAATCGTTGGGATCGACTTCGGGTATGAGTGAGGATATCGATCCGCAATTGTCAGGGTAACACCAAATCCCCCTGATCCAGTGCAGTTGACAACCCTTCTGGTTCGTGGTGACCACTTCAGGGGTCCCTGATGATAACTGGGTTTTGCTAACTGGATTTAGGATAAACCTGCCTTAGTGCGGTTTTGTCGTTACTTGTCTAACAATTGTTGCTATTTCACTAACTACCTTATTTTTTATGGTTAAAAATTATGGCAAGCAAATCTTATTCGATGGTGCAAAATTCCCCAACCGGAACAACCGGAACGGGACTAGATCAAACGGTTGAAAGAATTGGCAGAGATCCAGGACTCGCTGGTGCTAATCTCGGCACAAATATTACGGTTGGAATGACGGCGGCTAATGAATTAAATCAGTTAATCTTAGAAGCCAAACAAGCCACTGGAGTTGCTAGTAACGGCATTTTTACTGTCAGTGACGTAATCGCGATTAATGCCTGGATTCGCGCTAACCGTTTAGCAGAATTTACTGCTCTCCACGGCGATGATGACGGCACAACAGAAACAGGGTTTCATTTAGTCCAAAATGACGGAGCGACTCAACAGTATCGCAATCAGAATTTAGTTGATACGGTTTTTGATGGCATTTATCACATTGGTTTCCTAATCGAAAATGGCACCTTTGTCAATGAAGATGGTAACGCCAATGCCACTGTCACCCAAGTAGCGGATTGGCTAACCCAATTTTATACAGATCGGGCAACAACTAATACCGGACTTGATCAGATTACGGAATTAGTCATTGCTGATCAGGGTTTAGCGCAAAATATACCTTGGCAAGAAATTGCTGGCGGTGCTGATGCTGCCAATGGACTGAATGATTTATTAAAAACAGCGATTACCACCTACAATCTCGCCGCCGATGGTTCAATTTCCGAAAGCGATATTGCACAAATTAACAATTGGATTCGCTCTGATGCCACCCGTTATAACACTTTTGTTGTTCTGCATGGGGATGATGACGGCACAACAGAAACTGGCTTCCATTTAGTTCAAAATGACGGCGCTAAGACCACATATTTTGCGAAAAACCTAGTTAATACCGTTGCCGACGGAATCTATCATATTGGTTTTGAGATCCAAAATGGGCGGTTTCTCAACGAAGATGGTGCAGCTAATGCCACAGTCAAAGACGTAGCAGATTGGGTAACATATTTTTACGTTGATCAGTCCACCACTGGCACAGGATTAGACAAAATTGTCGATACCATCAAAATCGATACTGGCTTAGCCAAGTGGACAAATGCGGGGGATATTAACGCCGGAGCCGCCGCCGCCGACGGACTTAACCATCTATTAGTCGATGGCGTTACAGCTACAGGTATCGCTGCTGATGGCTGGATTACCAGCGATGATATTCGCACCCTCAATCAGTGGGTTCGCACTAATCACTATGACGAATTTATCCTCCTCCACGGTGACGATGAGGGAAATGAGGAAACAGGCTACCACCTGGTACAAAATGACGGAGCGACAACCCAATACTTCGGTAAAAATTTAGTCAATACCGTAGCCGATGGACTCTATCATATTGGCTTTACCATCGAAGAAAATCGTCTCGTCAACGAAGACGGCGATGCCAATGCTCGCCTGAATGATGTTGCCAGTTGGCTCAACTATTTCTATCTTCAGAAAACCATTATTTACGGTGATAACTCTAGCGACACGATTACAGGTACGAATCTTGCCGAACACCTGATGGGTTACGGGGGAAACGATATTCTCAATGGTGGCGGCGGCGATGACCTACTCGATGGAGATTGGGGGTCTGACACTTTATCGGGTGGGGTTGGCAATGACTTACTCTATGGCGGCGCAGACAATGACCAATTAGATGGAGGTGAAGACTCAGACACTTATTATGTCTCCGGTAATCTAGCCGGAGGCTGGTCGAGTTTCCAAGGCTACGACATCTATACCGATACCGGCACCTCTGGGGTGGATAAAATTGTGGCTTTGGGTACAGGAGACGTGGACCTGGGGATTCTTTCCTTTAGCACCAATAGTGGCATTGAAACCATCGACGGGACAGGAGTAACAGGAAAAGTCACCATCGTCGGTGATTGGAGTGCCAATACCCTCGACTTTTCTAATACCAACTTTGTCGGTGACAATATCCAAATCCATGGCTATTGGGGGAATGATAATATCACTGGCACCACTGGTAATGATGTCATTATTGGTGGCGGTGGTGAGGACAAACTTAACGGTGGTAACGGTTCCGACCAATACGTTTATACCGGCTATCAAAGTAATGAGTGGAATACCTTT
>NZ_JAPZSZ010000094.1:0-7910 GCF_027532095.1 Microcystis sp. LE19-195.1E | reverse complement strand
CTGGGAATATCAATGTTACAATTAATTATAGCACCAACCGCCAGAGCGATCGAGCAGGGAAAACAATTAATTCCACGGATTAGACAAGAATTCCGTAATGTCAAACAACAGCAAGAACTTTTAGAATTGATAGAGACAATCTTGGTTTATAAGTTACCCCAAGTCAGTAGAAAGGAGATAGAAGCGATGTTTAGTTTAAGTGATTTAAAACAAACTAAAGTGTATCAGGAAGCTTTAGAAGAAGGTAGAGAAGAAGGTAGAGAGGAAGGTAGAGAGGAAGGCCGACAAGAAGGCGAATTAGCGGCAAAATTAGCTTCTATTCCTCGTTTATTGGCCTTAGGATTAAACTTTGAACAGATAGCACAGGCTTTAGAATTAGAAATCGAACAGGTTAGACAAGCAACTCAAGGGGAATAGGAAAAGTTCAAACTTTGATAAATTAATATAATTGCTGGTGGCTATCTTTTGCCGGTAGCTATCAAGTAAATCGAAGAATAAAGTAGGTGGGGTTGAACGATAGTGAAACCCGACATTTAAGTAATTTGGTTGGGTTTCGTCAAATAAATTCCTGTAAAATAGCTTCGATTTGTCCTTTTAGAGGAGGAATATCATTTTCAACAATATCCCAAATAATCTCTAGATTAATACAAAAATATTCATGAATAGTTAAGTTTCTTAGATCGCTGGCATCTCGCCAAGGCACTTCGGGATATCTTGCTTTAAATTCTTGAGAAGTTGCTCTCGCTGCTTCACCAATAATTTGGGCGTTGTCAGATCAGAATATGAAAGATGCAATGCAATCCTTGCTATCAAAGTAATTTCAGTTCCGGTGCTGATTCGGAGCATCTTTCAATTTGACAACGCCTAAAATAGGGCGTTGATCACACCCAGCATATCTACACTTCGGGGGCGACCCCCTTCTTTGGCCGGTGGAATGAGCGGTAGGAGTAATTCGGCCTGCGCTCGTGTCAGGTCTCCCGGATGGGCTTTTAGGTTTGTTGTCATCTTCAAGACCGGAGGAACATCTATATCTCTACACTACCCCTAGTGGTCTCCTGACTTTTCAAACATCCTCTCAGATTAACTCCTCTTAGTTCAACCTGCTAAAAATCATAGTCAGGGATTTTTGTCTGTTATAATTTATACAAAATAACCTGCGATTACCCTGCTTATTCTCGTCGGCGAATGGTAAATTGACTGACTGTTATACTGATACTAAATCCTATTTAAAAGCGATAGGAGACTGGGGAACGACGGAACAGCAGCCGGTCGTCGAGAGATGATGTCAAATCCCGTCATACTTGATCTTTATTTCTGACCAGCTGCCTAGACAAATCAGAAAGTAAAAGTCGTGCGGATAGTGCCGATAACTAAGGTGGAATTGTTGTTATTTGAGTTAGGAGAAGTAATCACGATTACCCCTGGAGTAAGGGCAATATTATCGGTGAGCTTCCACTCATAAAATCCTTCGATATGAAAGGAAGTATCGGGATCATTAGTGGAACTGCCATCATTTAATCTGATACTAGAACTAGATACCCAGGGCTGCATACCAACAATAATACCGGCCGTATTTCCTTCCTTAAATAGATCAGGAAAAGCCAAAGTTATCGCCCAATTCCAGATATCTAAATCCCCGCGTTCTAGTTGTCCATCTAAGGTGCTAAGGGTGATAGCTTTTGTGTAACCCCCCCAACCACCGAGGACAAAACCATCGACAATTCGCCAACTAAATTGTAACCCCAAACTATTATTAATTGTCGGGACAGCCTCCCCGAATAGTTCTTCGGTGAAAAATTGGAAATTCGAGTGCTGACTTCCCGTCCCCGTGTCTAATTGGTTATAACCATGAAAGTAGGATAAAGCAATGCCAAAATTATCGTTTGGAACATAACCCAGCTGCCCTAGGGCAGTATAGGAGCCGTTAAATAAACCCCCTCCCGGGTTAGGATCGTTAGCATCCCCGGCAAGATAACCGGCGCTGAATTGCAAAGCCCCATAATTACCCTGTAAACCGAGTCCAGTTTGTCCGGGGGCAAAATAAAGGGGATTGCGGGTACCAAAAGCGGAAAGCGCCCCACTAGCACCATCTCCATCCAAAAAGTTGAGGGTATTGGTAAAGTCATCTTTAGCACCTCCCGTCGCTTCTAACCAGAGGTAGATATTTTCCGTTAGGGGGAAACTGTAGTTTAAAACTTCTAGCAATAAATCGTTGCCGTCGGGTTGGGTAAAGGCTAAGGTACTTTGAAAAGTTCCCGTGGTATCGGCTAAATCGGCAATATTTCCCGTTGCTAGACGGGTATAGAGTAAATCTTTGCCTGTGAAGCTAGTATTTAATTCTAAACGGGCCCGATAACCAAAAGCTGGTACTTGGGGAATCCCTTCACCACCGTTTTTTTCTCCTGTGGCTACCCCATATAATGCCATCACCACTTCCCCAGTTAATTTAGTAGTGGTGGAAAATTGATTATTTTCCAGAAAAGCGACTCGATTTTCTAAGTTATTAACCCTAGCCCCTAAGGCCGCTAATTCTGTCTCGAATTCCCTGACTAATCGCTTGATTCTGTCTAGATCTTCTTTTAATACCGCTACTCCTTCTTGAATCAATCTTTCTAGGGTATTTAAGCAGGAATTCAACCCGGCGGCAAATTCCCAACGAGTTAAAGCGCGTTCACCGCGAAAAGTGCGGTCAGGATAACCTACTATACAACCATACCTCTCCACGAGACTTCTTAAGGCCTCAAAAGCCCAGGCGGTGGGAGAAACATCCCGCAATTGATTGACACTTGTTACCTGTGCCATGGGGTTACTAGAGAGGTTTTCGAGACTATTAGCCAGTACCGGACCAGAAAAACCCAGTAATATGGCTGCTGTTAGGAAATTTTGCTTGATTTTCATTGCTGTCTCCCACACCTATAAGAATGATTATTGTTCTCAGTATAATCAGGTTAGCAAAATTTTGGCTCTTCTGGTTTCTGTGTGGAGGGAAGAAGAATAGGGATAATTTTATAGAAATATAGTCTTCAAAGCCTTGCCTAGCAAGACTCCTACGAATGATAATCAGTGCTTATCACACAAAGTAGAGAAGAGCCAAATTTTTCTAGTCTGGCACTGTTGCAAATATTTTTCAAGTGTTACTCCAGATAAAATCTGAATTTTTTAGCATTTCTTGGTTCAAATAAATCTTAAATGATAATAAAAGCAATAGGTAAATAATTTTATTGTTCCTAAGAACAAGATAGAGACGCTGCTGACAGCATCTCTAAATGATTATTTTTGGTTCAATTGAGGATAAAAAAGGGGTAACTAGCGCAATTCAGCGTTAAACTCGTTAAAAGAGCGTCTTTTTAACTCTAGCGATTGCGATCGAGGCAAAAGATCAAAAACCTTTCTTAAGACATCATCCACATCTTCATATTTAACATTGCCCAAACCATCATAAACCACTTTACCTTGTTGGTCTAAAACCACCGTTTGGGGAACCCCACCGCGATAATAGTAACCCGGTTCATCGGCACGATAGGAAGACTTTAAGGGGATAGAATCGACAGTAACGGGGATAATACTGGCGGCGCGACCGTAAAACTCTTGAAAACGGGAGACAATCGCCGCAAATTGCTTACAATCGCTACTATCATCCAAATAATAGACAATAATAGCTGGAATTTTCCGTTGAAAAGTTTCCGCTAAATTTAAACGCGGTGGCACGAGGGAACCATTACCCGCATAGACCACAAAAATATTACCATCGAGGCGATCATCATCGATCCCCGCATAGGCGCTAGGGGTTAGCCAAGTAGAGAAACTCGTCAGAGCAACAATGAGAAAGACAAGACAGATCTGAAGACGCAGCCGATAACGAGATTTCATGATCAACAGGGTTAGAATATTAAGACAATTTTTAGTTTGACATACCCCACGCCGTAAACGGACGTGGATTCTTCTAGCATCACTGCTGTGAATTTCTGGCTCAACGAGTCCACTTGAATTAGATTCCTGGCGAAATCCCACCCAGAGGTGGTTCTCTCCTCAGACTTTCGCTCCCTTACAGAAGCCTGTTTTCGTATGCCCTACGATACAGTTCAAAACCTCTAAAATAATTGGTTTCTCTGGTACTTGACGCTTAGAGCTTTTACCTATAGGAGCATTCCCCTAGAGAACCCCATAACTCTAGTTTTCAAGGTGCGTTCATCCTGCGATGACTGGGTTTTTTAAGCGGTTGCTTACCCGGGCCGCTATTCTTAATATCATACATCACATAAAGTCGCCCTAAAAGGGCGAGGCTTTAAACCCAATTTTTCGGTAAAAAATCTTGTGACCTTCGAGCGCGATAATTCCCAAACCACCTCGCGAGTCATTGCCGCTAACTCGCGCTTTGCCGATACCTATTATGCCATTCTAGGACTACATCCGAGTGCCTCGGTGATCGAAGTGCGACGCGCCTATCGGGAACTTAGCAAACGATACCACCCCGATACTACCGAACTCAGCCCCGAAGTGGCAACGGTTAAATTCCAGCGTCTTAACGAAGCTTATGCCACCCTGAGTAATCCCGATCGCCGTTCCCTGTATGATTTACAGATAGGTTACTCGCGCTGGAATGTCATCCAAACTATCCCGGATAGCGATCAACCCATAGCTAATCGTAGCGCCTATCTCGATCCGACCGATCGTCCCCTATCTTCGGGAGAAATTTTTGCTTTGTTTATCTTGGCACTCACCCTGCTCGGCTGCTTGTTACTAGCGGTGATTATTGCTATGCTTCGAGGAGAGAATGCCGTCACTGTAGCCCAATTATTTTTGATTTAGATTCATGCGATGAAGATTCCCACTGCTGATACTCCCCTCTATAATCATCCCTTACCGGCGATCGAAGCATGGCTAGTTAAATTAGGTTGTCGGAAAAATACCGAGAATATCCACTGTTGGATCGTCGAAAAACCAACATGGAAAGCGGAAATCTGCCTCGATATCGAAGAAATCACCGTTCGTTACTTTCGGGCAGCCAATGACGGCAGTGACATCAATCGCGCTTTTAAATACTCCCTTAGTCGCCAAGATATCGAATCGGCGGTTTTTTCCGGTCCCTAATCATCGGTTAAACTTTTAACTATCTAAGATTACTCGTTAAGACAGCACCGGAGTTGGTAGCAGGGAGAGCTAGTCCGAGCATTTGTACTAAATTTTCCGAGACGCGGTGTCAATTCAGTACATTTGTTCAGATTGAAATCAAAGCTCCCCCACAACTGGAACCGCTGCCGGCAGTGCAACCGTAGCAATAGGAAGCGGTTTGTACCTCTGCAATTAGCTCTAAAGTACCCGCTTGTAATAAATCTGGCAGGGTTAATTTTTGGCCTTGACCGGTGCAAGCGACCAGATCTTCCATCTGATTAAAATCGCAGTCATAGATATTACCCAAATAATCAATAGAAAGCTGATTACGACACATCAAATGCTCGACAGTATCGCCATTAAAATGGTCTTCGAGGAATTGAATATAGGGTTGATAGAGTTGCCGGTGTTCCAGATGGAAGCGTGTCCTTCCGACGGGTAGGTTAGTGATAGTAAATAGATTGTTAAAAGAAATATTAAAATGTTCTTGCAAGAACTTTTTGTAATCCCGTGTCAGGGATACCTGATCCGGTGTGAGAGAAAAATTATCTGACTTAGGAATCTGGGGATTATAGACTAAATCCACAATCAAATTCGGCTCTTGAGCGTAGCCGAGACGGTTTAACCATTGTAAAGCGGCGATTGATCGGTCATAGACTCCCAGACCGCGCATTTTATCCACATTATCGGCAAGATAACAGGGTAAAGAAGCCACCACCCGCAACTGATGGCCAGCGCAATATTCAGGAATATCAGTAAATCCTTTCTCGAAATAAATAGTTAAATTCGAGCGCACAATTACCTGTTTCCCAGCTTTTCTAGAGATTTCCACAATCGGCTTAAAACCGTAGAGCATTTCCGGGGCGCCGCCGGTCAGATCGACGGTTTTAATTTGGGGAAATCTTTCGATCAGTTCGATAATTTGTTCGCACACTTCTGGAGTCATTTCTTCGGAGCGAACTGGACTAGCTTCCACATGACAATGGCTACAAGCAAGGTTACATCTTTTCCCCAAATTAATTTGCAGAACCGAGATTTTTTGCTTAGTTAAAGGAGTTTTTAGTTTCTCAACAAAAGGAGTCATGGGAGAGTAAACAGTAATCAGTAAACAGTAATCAGTAAACAGTAATCAGTAAACAGTGAACGGTAAACGGTAAACATTGAACAGTAAACAGTAAACAGTAATTAGTAAACAGTAAACAGTGACCAATAACTAATCAATGATAACTGATAACTGATAACTGATAACTGATAACTGATAACTGATAAGTGATAAGTGATAAGTGGTAACTGAGGGATCGAACTTGTCTCGACGCTGCTTTTTTAACAGCAACCGCCTCCGTTATAGTGCCAAGTGGACTCGGTGATGAGGATATCTTGGGGAGAGGAGCGAGCTAAGTTGCCCGCAGTTTTATCACAGACGGCCACCGGCAATCCTTTGGCTAAAATATGCCCGGCACCATCATCGAAAATTGCCTCCGTACCAGTATAAATAGCAGTTTTGCCCGTAAAAATACAGGCCCCATCTTCGGGAATAGCTAGTTTAAAAGCAACGGAATCCAAACTTTCTAATAGGAGCGGATCGGCTAAATTATAACTCTGACAGTCCAGTAAACGATAGGGACGACGGGCCCGAATTTCTACCTGACCAAAACCAGCATCGATCAACTGTTTAATATAATCATCGTAGGTTAAGGCCCCCGATAGACACATAGCTCGTAAACGCTGATCTTCTTGCAAATGTTCGGGGATTGGACGAGTGGCGATCGGATCGCTCATCAGTAAACGTCCTCCCGGTTTTAAGACGCGAAAAGCTTCCCGTAAAGCTAACTGTAAATCGGCTGGTTTAAAGATATTAAAAAGACAATTCTGCGCCACTACATCGACGGAGGCATCCTCCACCGGCAATTCAAAAGCGGAACCATCTCTAATTTCCACAAAATCGAGACTAAACCAGGGATTTTCCAGCAGCGCTTCGCTGAGATTTCTTTGGGCTGCCCAACGCATTTCTGGCACTGGATCCACCGCAATGACTCCCCCTGGACGACGGGAAAAATAGGCGAATTGCAGTGCTTCTAAACCACCACCCACACCCACATACAAAACCCTGGGAGAATTGCCTAATTCATTGGCCTGCACCGTCGTGCCACAACCATAGTTCATCTCCTGCATAATGGCAGGGATTTTTAACCCCGGTAGTTGCAAAGGACTGCTTTGGACACAACATAGCCCCACTTCGGGAGTTTGGGCTACTTCCCTGTAAAATTTGGCAGTAGCTTCCAGATAAGTCATTTTCATCCTTTAAACTCCTTTTCTCTGATCAATTCAAGGACCGACTTCGCATCCTCGCCCAACGCTATCGTAGCATTCGTACTGACCTATAAACGCTTAAAATGCGTCTTAGTTTATCTTGATGCTCCGAGAACTCGAATATAGTCATTTCAATTAAGATTGAGAATATCAATGCCAGAGTTCATAAGGGTTTAACCGGTCTAGAGTGTATCAGACTTATCTGAAATGACTATAAATCTTCTTCGGCCTGTTGATAAGAGGTTTTGGCACAAGCACGCAGACAGCACTTCCTTAATTAGGTGATTTCTGACAAAGAGTTTACCTAATCTAATCAACTTAAAAAATAAGGGGAAAATAGTTAGGGCTTGCTGAAAAAGCCTGAAATGCCGATAGGAAAAAGGTTTCGACTCAATAAAGTCGAGAAAAAAGGCCCAAAAAAAGGTAAAATACCCTAAAAGCCAGGCACTTTTTTCATTCAGTACAGATGTATCGTATCTCGACCGCAA
>NZ_JAPZSZ010000342.1:0-19421 GCF_027532095.1 Microcystis sp. LE19-195.1E | reverse complement strand
ACTGTACGAATAGCTTCATCAATGGCAGAACACTGACTTGGTTTAACCACGGCTTTCATTTCTAAGACAATCATTGTTTATCGACCTCAAACAACTTATTTTAAGTTAACCTGTAGAGCATCGGATTGTCAAGATTTTAGTTGACATTGAGCTTTTACATCGAAGCCCCTCGAAATGTGTCGAAATGTGTCGAAATGTCGTGCTTCGCTGTTTTATACTGGTCGGGGTTTCATCCCGTCGCGCTCAAGCGAGGGTCTTCACCCCGACATTCAAGATAAAATAATCAACAATCGACAGTTGAGGGAAAAAACTTGTTAGTTATCGGTTTAATCAGTGGCACATCGGTGGATGGTATCGATACCGCTTTAGTGGAGATTAGCGGTACAGTGGAATCTCCACAGGTGCAGTTATTAGCTGGAGAAACCTATCCCTATTCCCCCCGATTACGCGAGACAATTTTACAAGTCTGTGGGGGAGAAAAGCTCGACCTTGAAGCTTTAGCCAGCTTAGATGATGATATCGCCGCAGAATTCGCCCGTGCCGCTTTAAATATCCAAAAAGAAGCCCCAAAAGCCCAATTAATCGGCAGTCACGGTCAAACCGTTTTTCATCGACCCCCCGCAAACGATCGCCTCGGTTACACGGTACAATTAGGACGGGGAGCAGCGATCGCAAAAATTACCCGTATTCCCACCATTAGTAATTTTCGCGCTGCCGATATCGCCCAAGCTGGTCACGGTGCGCCCCTAGTGCCGAAAATTGACGCTTATCTGCTTTCTCACCCCACCAAAACCCGCTGCGTCCAAAATATCGGCGGTATTGGCAATTTAACCTATCTACCCCCCCGACAAAGGGAAAATTGGCAGCAAAAAATTTTCGGTTGGGATACTGGACCGGGCAACGTCCTCATCGATTTGGCCGTACAATTTTTGAGCCAAGGCCAACAAACCTACGACCATAACGGTCAATGGTCCGCTCAGGGTCAACCCTGCTCCGAATTAGTTCATAAATGGCTACAGGAGCCTTATTTTCAACAATATCCCCCTAAATCCACTGGCAGAGAGTTATTTAGCCCCGCCTATCTAGCCCAATTGCACGAGGATGCCCAAGCTTATTGCCTCAGTGATGCCGACTGGTTGGCTAGTTTAACCGATTTAACCGCCATTTCGATCGCCCACAGCTATCAAACCTTTTTGCCAGAAATGCCCGCGGAAGTGCTGCTCTGCGGTGGTGGCGCTCGTAATGCCTACCTGCGCCAACGACTCCTAGCACATTTGGGGTCAAATGTCAAGCTTTTGACCACTGATGAGGTAGGATTAAATAGCGATTTTAAAGAAGCGATCGCTTTTGCCCTTTTGGCCTATTGGCGCTGGCACAATTTCCCCGGTAATTTACCGCAAGTCACGGGGGCAAAAGCAGCGGTTTTATTAGGAGAAATTTACAGATGAGCAGCAGCTATGAAATATTTTCAACAATTCAACGCCAAAGGGTCAGCGATGGGCAAATAGTGCCAATTTTAAGCGATTGTGCCGATTATAAACGTCTTTTAATTCTTGTTTGGCCGCAATTGGGAGATTTTGATAGTCTCGAATACGCTTGGTGGTTAGAAAAAGAGGCAGCCCTTTGGCAAAATGCTGGGATAACCATTCGTGCCATCGGTATCGGCGATCGCAATTCAGGGTTAAAATTCGCTGAATATACGAAATTTCGGCAAGATTGGCTTTTTGTTGACCCCAAAGCCGAATTACATAATTTATTAGGACTTTATCGCGGTTTATCGCTAAAATTACCTGGGTTTTCTCCCGGGCAAAATGCTTGGTTAAATCTAATTTTTATGTGTGCGGGTGTGGGTAGTCCGGGGACTCTGGCCGAAGTGCTGCGGGGTTATCTTGGCGATCGCAAAGCCCCCCAATTAATTGCCGAGGAGGAAACAATGCAAGCGCGGCCTTTACCACCTTTCCGGGGTTCCCTATTCAATCTTGCTGGGGGTCAAGGTTTTCAGCGACCTTTTGAATTAGCCACCCTGAGACTTCGTAATATGAGTCAAGTTTTGGGCAATTGGTCAACATATATCCCCGATAGTAGTTATCTCACCCAACGGGGGGGGACTTTTTTATTTGATAATCAAGGAAATTTACTCTATGAGCATCGGGATCGAGGTATCTTGGGTTTTGCTGAGAATATGAGTTATCCCCTCGCTTTTTTGCAGGATTAAGCTTTTTTCTTCTGCATCTCGCCCACTCCCAACTCTTGACTTTTAGCTTTTCCAGCTGATGGCTAAAAAACTTGAATGTTGTCCGACCACTTATTACCTAGGGTTTGCTGAAAAAGTTTTTCCTAGGGGCAGGGTGTAGGGTGTGGGGTGTGGGGTGTGGGGTTTTACCGATTTTGAGGGGGTCAATTACCTAATTTTCAGGGAAAAAGTCCCTGAATTTCCCCCTGATCACTCCCATATCTGGTACTTTTTGAGGGGAAAAAAGTCCAAAAGTCTTATCCAACAAGGTTTTTAGATTTATTCAGCCAACCCTATTTAAACCGCTTATACTAAATCCGTTGAGTATAGGCTACTTATAGAGGAGAGGCACTCATGCAACAGGCAAGAGGCAAAAGGGGGAATAAATAATCAGTTTTTAATAACCAGATTTAGTATCAGTTCCTCTGAACTTAGATGTTCGGCTAAGTCAGCTTTCTTGGGCATTTTATCTCCTTGTCTTTGCTCGTTTTATTATAACAGGATTTGGTATTAGAAGACAAAACAGGATAGACTTTTCTCTAGTCCGATCGATTTTGGGGACCATGAAGGATTTATTGGCGATTTTTAGCAAGGAATTAAGCTCTTGGTTTCGGCGCTGTTGGTTAGCGGTACTATTAACCGGCAGGGTTTTTTACTTCCTATTCACGCGCCAACCCGATTGGCGCGTCACCCAAGAACAAATGGTAGCAGCCGGGCCCGCCTCGCTGATTATCGCCATGATCACGGCCGCAGTGATCGGGATGATCTTTACTATCCAAGTGGCCCGGGAGTTCCAAGCTTTGGGCGCTGGCAGTATGGTGGGGGGAATTTTGGCCCTTGCTCTCGGTCGGGAACTCTGTCCGATTATGATGGCGATCGTGGTAGCCGGTCGGGTAGGATCGGCTTTTGCGGCGGAAATCGGTACCATGAAGGTGACAGAGCAGATCGACGCACTCTATATGCTCAAAACCGATCCCGTGGAATATCTGGTGCTGCCCCGTTTAATTGCCTGTTGTCTTATGGTTCCCGCTTTGAGTGTTATGGCGTTGCTGATCGGTTTAGGTAGCGGTTTGCTGGTCGGCGAAAGTTTATACGGGATTGCTAATTCAGTTTTTCTCGACTCGGTTCACGGTTTCCTGGGTGTGGGAGATGTGCTGAGTGGACCGGTTAAAGGGGTGGTTTTTGGGGCTTTAATCGCGATTATCGGCTGTAATTGGGGTTTAACGACCGATGGCGGTGCTAAAGGAGTCGGCCAAGCTACTACCGCGGCCGTAGTCACTATGCTCTTAGCGATTTTTGTATCTAATCTGCTGATGACCTGGATATTGTTCCAAGGATCTGGCAATAGTTCGGTTTTATTTGGACAGTAATTTCAGTTAAAAACGCTCATTTTCTCGCCATTTTTCTAATACTAAATCCAGTTATTAAAGACTGATTATTTATTCCTCCTTTTGCCTCTTGCCCCCGCCCCCCCCCGATGTCGTAGGGTTGATTCATGAATCAACCCTACCCCTACCCCCACGAAAAACTTTTTGCCGCAGACCACTAGGTAGGGTTGGCTGAATAAATCTAAAAACCTTGTTGGGTAAGACTTTTAGACTTTTTTTCCCTCAAAAAGTGCCAACCATTGGAGTGATCGGGGGTAAAATCCCTGGACTTTTTCCCTGAAAATTAGGTAACTGACCCCCTCAAAATCCCTAAAACCCCACACCCCACACCCCACACCCTACCCCTACCCCCACGAAAAACTTTTTGCCGCAAACCCTAGCTAACTTAACAATACCCAGTTCACCAAAACTACCCCTGCACCACCTGTTTAAGGGTGGTAAAGGTTTCTAGGTTGATTAACCCCCGGCGCTGGCCTTTTTGGTTGGAAATGCCCAAAAATACCGATTCTCCCTGTTTGGGATTGCGATCGAATCGGGGTGAAGAATTGATATAAACTAAAGCACTATCGGACTCCATGGCGAATTGACGACTTTCTCGATAGGATTCGGTGACAATACAATCCGCGTGACCGCTACTATACTTATTAATCCAAGCGATCGCATCAGTGAGGGTATCCACTAACCTAAAGGCCACCGTTTTTTCTAAATAGGGTCTTTGCCAATCATTATCGGTAGCAATGGTTAAATGTTCCGGAAAATCCGCCGCTAATCGGGTATCTCCTCGCAATTTAAAGCCTTTTTCCTGCAAACTTTTAAACAAACGACTTAAAGTCGAAGAATTCTGATGGGGACTAATTAAAACTTTTTCGATCGCATTAACCGGATCGGGTATGCTGCCATGACTATCGATAATTACCTGACGGGCTAACTCCAAATCGCCACTAGGAGACCAATACAAATAACAGTTTCCCATGGCCGCGCGCAAAACGGGAACCGTGGCCAATTGACTCACCTGACCGATTAAACTAGGGCGACCGTAGGGAATAATCAAATTAACATAATTTTCCTGCGTCACCAACTCCTCTAGGGAGGGACTAGAATCACAGGGTAAACCACTAACACAATCCACCGGTAAACCCACATCTTCCAATGCTTCTTGGATAATTTCCGTAATCACTCCATCGGAATGACTAGAGGCATTGGAACCGCGAATAATCAAACTATTGCCACTTTTTAGGGAAAATCCCGCCGCTACCATCGCTAATTCGGGAAAACCTTCATAGACTAAGGCAATCACTCCTAAAGGCATCCTTTGGCAATAGGTTTGGGACGGATTAAGTTGATAGGCCGCGTTAATTACCTGTTGCAGCGGATCCGATGCTTCCGCTAGTTGTTGCAATACCTCCACCGTCGTCTCTAAACGTTCGGGAGTTAACCGTAACCAGCGAATCATTTGTTCTGAGACGGCCATCTCTCGACTGACCTCTAAATCGAGGGTATTGGCTTCTAAAATGCGATCAAAGCCAGTTTTAATGCCATTAGCGATCGCGATTACCCCGCGATTTCTTTCGTTGCCATTGAATTGACCCAGATCCAGAAAAGCATTGTATGCTTGCTTAAAGATCGTCGGGGGGGTTTTGGGGGAACTTTCGATCATAGATTTTTGTCTAGCGTCGATAGGCTAACCAAAAGATGAATGCGGGCAAAATAACTAACAGCATAACTAGAATTGCCCCAAAAATCACGCTTAACCCCGGCGGTGATTTCAAGATTAACGGTAGCCAGACGATCGATAATAACAGAATTATCCCCATCATCAGGGGCAAGACTCCTTCCCCAAGGCGCTGATTCGTACTCACCCAACGAAATCCCGTCCAGCGCCAAGTGCGTTTATAGGGATAGTGGGGGGCTAATTGTTCGATAATTTGGCCGTTTTCCTGTACCACAAATATCTGTTGACAGCGATCGCATCCAAAGGCATCGGTCAATAAAATTGGGCATAATGTCCCTTTCCGACGACAGGGACAAGGATAGTCTTGGTGTTGGTCGATTTTGGTATATTTATGCGGTCGCACAAGCTAAATTTTTGTTTATAAACGGTTGTTTTTAGTCGCTCGTGGTCAATGGCTAAGGTATTCAACGGTTGCCCAAAATCCTCAACCCTATTGCTCACGGGTAATTCCCATCTTAAGGGATATCCCTAAATTATTCATCCTGACCTTAAGGTATATTTCAAGATTTTTTCAAGCGGGCAACGCGATTCGAACGCGCGACATTCACCTTGGCAAGGTGACGCTCTACCACTGAGCTATGCCCGCAAGCTTTTTTTTACACTTCCCTAAGTGTGCCAAATCTCAGACCATTTGTCAAGTAGTTTGGAGCATTTTTTGACAATGATTCATCTTCTGGCAAATCCCCCAAACCGGTAATAGCTTCGAGAACCACTTCTATCTTAGCCTGTAGTCGGTTGAACTGATGTTCCAAGCGATCAAAACGCTTGTCAATGGCGGCGAATTTTTCATCTATATGCCGTTCCATAGCGTCAAAAGCTTCCGTAATCCGCCCCTCTGGTTCTAAATCTAATTCCAGAGTCTTGATTCTCTCGACAGCGTTGACTAATTGCCGTCTGAGTTTGTTAATATATTTGTTCTGTTCAGCTTCGCTCATCAGTGGAACTCCGGGAGTGGGGACAACTAAAATCCTAAATGCCGGGGGAATTTTCTTAGCCTTCCATCAGTGCCTGTTGGGGATTATTTTTCAATAATTCTAGGGGTTTATCTTCATCCCGGGGGCGCAATTGACGCATGAGACTAGCCATTTCTAGGGCAGATAGGCCATAATTCCAGCCCAAATTACTTTTAATACCGGCCCGTTCGAGGGCCTGTTGTAGAGTATCAGTGGTGAGAATACCGAAGACAACGGGAACACCTGTCTGAAAAGCGGCCGCGGCGATACCCTTTGCGGCCTCGGCGGCAACGTAATCAAAATGGGGCGTTTGGCCGCGAATAATTGCCCCTAGACAAATAACGGCATCGTAACGGTGGGAAAGGGCGACTTGACGGGCTACCATTGGCACTTCAAAGCTACCGGGTACCCAGATATAATCGACTTGGGTGCCATCGGGATTGACATCAACCCCGTGACGCTTCAGACAGTCTTGACAGCCTGATAACAGTTTATCAGTGACGAGATCATTAAAACGACCAATCACGATCGCAAAGCGCAAAGAGGATATGTCCTCGGTAAAATTTCCCTCAAAAACAGTCATAGGTAGAAGGGGATAGGAGTGGGAAGTGGGGAAGTGGGGAAGTGGGGAAGTGGGGAAGTGGGGAAGTGGGGAAGTGGGGAAGTGGGGAAGTGGGGAAGTGGGGAAGTGGGGAAGTGGGGAGATGGGGAAGCTGTCTCATCACCCTATCACCCCAAAACCCTATCACCCTATCTCCTCCTGTCTCCCATCTCCTGATCAAGGCTAAATCACTAAAAAGTTTAAAATAGCGACGGCAACGACTAAAATCGCCCAAATTGCCGAACCCACATAGAGAAGGGGTTTCGATTGATCCCAGTTTTGGGGGGAAGCATAGGCAACGGGGACACCAATCACCATCAGCAAGGAAAATAAAACTAAGGCAATGAGAAAAAATTGAAAAACAATAGACATGATTGGGTTCTCCTAAAGCAGTTGATCTTTATCTAGATAATTCTCCCAGATTTGATACTTGTATGGAAGAGCCTCGCTTCCACTCAACTTAACCGGACGACCCTTCCTCTAAGTCCTCTCTGAATCAGGGGTTAGGGGAGATATCCCCGTCAGACTGAATCCACGAGCATTTTAATTTTACTGCCACTGACTACCCAGCCGCAGCGGGTCCTAAAATTTTTTTGATGTCTCCATCCTTGTCAAAAGCAGCATGGCAAGGGTTAGGTGGGGGAAGTGACCCCCTGTAATCCCTTGCCCAGATTACAGTATTTTCGCGTTTTCGCCAAACCTGCCCTAGAAAGGTCTCCAGACTGCTGAACCGCTAAAAACTAATGGTCGAGGCCTAGGTCAAGCCCCCCAAACGGATGCCAGCGCCAAAAATGACGAACAATACTGCTAGAGTGGTGACGGCGACTATGTGCAGGGCGAGGAAATTTAAGTTTTCCTCGCTCAGTTTAGGAATGAGAAAAAAGCGGGAATGAAGGGCCAAGATGAGAGTTAAGAGCAGTAAAGCTAACTTAATGCCTATATAAACCGATAAAAAACTATCAAATGACCAAAAATTACGAAAACCGGGCAAATAAATCCAAGTCAGTCCTAGGCCTGTTATTACCTGCAGCAATAGCGCAGATAACCCAAAACCTTCAAAATATTGCTCAAATTGACGAATTCGGTCTGGTTCTCGGTTTTTGAGGGCCTGGGGTAGAACGGTGACTGCCAACAATAAATGGCCACCGGCCCAGACGGTCGCCCCTAGGCTGTGGAGAATTACTAAAATTTTGAACAACATGGGTTTCTCTCAGTCATGATTTGCTAACTTATAGTACTTGGTGCGGCTATTTTCGAGTATTCAGTAACAATAGATACAGAAAAAATCCTGATATCTTCTCCTTACTAAAAAATATGGATTTAATTTTATGTCATCAAACGGCGGATTTTGACGCTTTGGGGGCAGCGGTGGGTTTATCGTTGCTGAAAGCGGGTAGTCGCATTGTGTTAACGGGGGGAGCGCACCCGACGGTGAGGGAATTTTTGGCCCTGCATCGGGATGAATTCGCTTTAATTGAACTGCGTAGTGTCAATCCGGCCTGTATTCGCTCTTTAATTATCGTTGATAATCAGTGGCGGGAGCGTCTGGGAAAAGCTTCCCAGTGGCTCGATTTAGGGCATTTACAGGCGATCGAATTGTATGATCATCATTTAGATAGTGAAAGCGATATTCATGCCTCTAGCGTCCATTTAGAAGCGGTGGGAGCCACCACGACTTTAATTGTCGAAGCTTTACAAAAAGCCCACATTAAACCAAACTCGATGGCAGCGACGGTAATGGCACTCGGTATTCACGTTGACACGGGTTCCCTGACTTTTGCCGGTAGTACCCCCAGGGATGCCTATGCTTTGGCTTGGTTAATGACCTGTGCTGCTAACATTAAAACGATCGCCCAATACTGTCAACCGAGTTTTTCCCCGCGCTTACAGGAGTTATTTAGCCTTGCTTGGGAAAATCTAGAGATTAAAACGATCCATGACCGTAAAATCGCCCACGTTCTCCTCCATACTGCCGATTTTATCCCCGGTTTGTCTAGTGTGGCCGAGCGCCTACTGGAATTATCCGATAGTGATGCGTTACTTTTCGGCCATAGTTATAGTAAAGACGAGGAAGATAATTCTCGACAGCGTTTAACTGTGATCGGTCGCTCTAGAATCGATGGGGTGAATCTATATCGGCTTTTTTCCCCCTATAACGGCGGTGGTCATGCTCAGGCCGCTTCGGTGAGTTTTCGCGATGTTCAGCCAGTTCAACAGTTAAACCAACTACTGGGGGACTTAATTGCTCAAATTCCCCCTTCTCCCACCGCTAGGGATTTAATGTCTTCTCCGGTGCGAACAATTCGTCCCGATACTTCCATATCTCAAGCCGAGCGCATCCTTTTCCGTTACGGCCATTCGGGTTTATCGGTGGTAGATGAGCAGGATCGCTTAGTTGGGGTGATTTCTCGTCGTGACCTCGATTTAGCTCTCCATCACGGCTTTTCTCGCTCTCCCGTGAAGGGATACATGACTTGTAATCCGAAAACTATTACCCCCGACACTTCCCTTCAGGAAATCGAGTCGCTGATGGTAACGTACGATTTGGGGCGTTTACCTGTACTAGAAAACGGGCAGTTAGTCGGTATCGTCACTCGTACAGATGTATTAAGACAGATTCATCAAAATGAGCGGGTGCGTTTTGAAGGGGTTGCTTTGGTTTCCTGTCTTTTACCGGCGATTAAAGAGCGTTTAGAGCCGATTTTATGGTCATTCCTGCAAGCTGCCGCCACTGCCGCTCAAAAACGCGGTTGGCATCTCTATCTGGTTGGGGGTGCGGTGCGCGATTTATTGTTAGCCACAGAAAGGGATACTTTATTGTTACAGGATATCGATTTAGTGGTGGATGGCTGCCATCGTGCCGCCGGTGTGGGTGCGGGGGTGGAGTTGGCTAATTGTTTACAGGAAATTTATCCGGGGGCCCGGTTATCGATTCACGGGGAATTTCAGACGGCGGCTTTGTTATGGCACAAAGACGAGCGTTTTGGCTCGTTATGGGTGGATATCGCCACGGCACGCACGGAATTCTATCCCTATCCTGCCAGCAATCCCCAAGTGGAGGCTAGTTCGATTCGACAGGATTTGTATAGAAGGGATTTTACAATTAATGCTCTGGCAATTCGCCTAACTTCGCCGAAAGAGGGGGAATTACTCGACTTTTTTGGTGGTATGTTGGATTTACGCGCCCAACAAATCCGGGTTTTACACGCTAATAGTTTTATCGAGGATCCGACGCGCATCTATCGAGCGGTGCGTTTTGCCACTCGGTTAGGATTTGTTATTGAACCCTTGACAGAAAGCTATATTAGGTATGCGATCGAAAGTGGAGTTTATGATCGCTCACGGCAACAAAATCAGAATGCACCCGCTTTACAGTCCCGTTTAAAAGCGGAGTTGAATTATATTTTAGAGGCGGATTACTGGGAAAGTGCCTTAGAAAAGTTGGCCGATTTGGGGGCTTTGCACTGTTTACACGGGGATTTAAGTTTAAATCGGGCTTTATGGCGACAATTGCGCTGTCTCAGTCCTTGGTTAGATTGTTTAAGTCTGGAATTGCCGGTGAATGCTTGGTTAATGCGGTTGGAATTATTAATCGCTTCTCTGGCTATGGGGGAAAGAATAGCGATCGCTAATAATTTACAATTGCCCAAAGATACTGTGGAGCGTTTACAAAAACTAGAAGTTATGGAAAGAGAGATTAGCAATAATTTTGCTTATGATCGACCCGTTAGTCAAATTGTCAGCTTTTTCAACGGTTATAAGGTTCCTAGTTTGTTATTGGTGGCGGTGAGGAGTGAAACTAGGATTCGGGCTTTAATCTGGCAATATTTAACTAAATGGTCGCAGATCGAGGCTCCTATCGACGGCAATGACCTAAAAGCTTTGGGTTATCAACCGGGTCCCCAGTTTAAATCGTTACTTGCGGCAGTCTTGGGGGCAACTTTAGATGGAATAGTCAGCAATAAAAGCGAGGCTATGGCTTTTATTGCTAGATTAACTCGGGCTTGCTGAATAAATCTAAAAACCTTATTGGGTAAGACTTTTAGACTTTTTGTCAATCAAAAAGTACCAGTTGTGGGAGAGATAGGGGGAAAATTCTGGGACTTTTTCTCTGAAAATTAGGTAATTGACCAGATGAGAATCGGTAAAACCCTACACCCCACACCCCACACCCTACACCCTGTCCCCACGAAAAACTTTTTGCCGCAGACCCTAACTAAGTCAGCAGATTAGGTATCGGCTGCCCCTTCATTTTCCGAAGATTGTCTTTGATCGCTGGAATAACCGCCTCTACCTCCTCTAGTGGTGGTACGATTAGAGGCAGCCCGGAATTGACGAGCGTAGGCGCGGTTGCGTTCAGCTTTTTCTTTTTTCAAATTACGACGTTTAGCCACAAGAATCTCCTTGGGATATTAGATAGACAAGCGGGGAAACGAGCGCTCGCTCCCCCTATTGACATTGACACTCTCCGCACTTTTAGGGCGGAGATTCTTGGGCTGAATCCTGCCTCCACTAGCAACGCTAATTTTGGTCTTACGGTTTCATGTCTAGTCCGACTACACCGATAAGGCAAGCACTCTTATGGACTACTCCCCAAGCGTAAATTTCTGTGTGTCCCACAGTATTTAATTGTTTTGCGTTCTTACAGTTTGGACTTAATTGAACACCATTGACTGTTAGAAATTTTGAGATCACGGAGTAGGACGTTTAACCTGTTTCCTCACGTTCTCACGCTCGGAACCACCGACAAACATTCTCGCACAAAGCCGTCCTAAAAGGACGGGGTTTTCAACCCAAATTTCCGATAACCTAGAATGGTTACGATTGGGGATTAGTAGCGACGATCTCGATTGCGATCACCACCACCGAAGGAAGATTTGGGTTCTCTTTCACGAGCTTGATTGACTTTTAATTCTCGTCCCATCCATTGAGCGCCGTCAAGAGCGGCAATAGCGGCCGATTCTTGCTCTGGGGTTTCCATTTCCACGAAAGCGAACCCGCGTTTTCTTTTCGTTTCCCGATCCATGGGGAGGTGAACGCGCTTAATTTTACCATATTCGGTAAAAACCTCCACTACGTCTTCTTGGTCAACCTCGAAGGGGAGATTACCAACATAAATTGACATAAAACCTATCCTTGCACAGATAAAAACAACAGATTTGTAGAGAACCAAGATTTCGGGAACTAGCTGAACCAATACTAAACAGAAACGCTTTGACCATTAATACTGACAACGAGCCGCAGTGCCGACTTTTATTCTCAATTTCCATCCTAGCACATAGCTATTAGCTTTTATCGATTCTGCCTCTCTCGCCACCCGAGCAGATAAACTAGACTAGAATGCTGCCCTATAAAATGCCCTAATTATGAGTTTATCCCCCCATCCGATCGAAACTGCCCTAAAAACCCTGGAAACTAAGGCCGAGGATTCGATTTCTGGGGTGCTTTCCCCACCTGTTGCCGAGAAACGGCAACAAGAGCCGGACTTCCTCCGGCAGTGCGTAGGATGCTCCCAAGAGGGTATCCTCGCCATACCCTCACATCTGGGTACAGTAATATATAGAACTCTATTCTTAAGGCCAGATGAGTGCTTCCTCCTTCGACTATAGAATGATCGATCCCATTTCTGGGCCGATCGATCCCAAAAAACAAGGGACGTTACGCCATTGGGGAAGTCATCCCTATTTTACCCGGCGCGCTTGGAATGTGGTACAGGAATATATTAAGCGTTTTAGTCAGGTGGGAGATGTGGTTTTAGATCCCTTTGGGGGATCGGGAGTGACTGCGGTAGAGGCTCTAGTTTTAAAGCGAAAGGCGATTTACTCGGATATTAACCCGATGGCTGGTTTTATCTGCCGCAATATCGCTGTTAGTCCCGTTAACATCGATGATTTTCGGTCTGCTTTCGATGACATCGCCAGAAATTGTCAGGAAAAGATTGAGGAAGTTTATCGAATGTCTCCAGAAGAAGCGGCGGATTTAGAGATTCCCTATTGGTATCCGCAAGGGGTTCGTTTACCGAAAAATGCGGACGCAGAATCTGTAGAAAATTTGTTTACCAAACGTCAATTATTTTCCCTTTCTCTAATTCTCAACCAGATTGAATTAATCACCGATCCGATCATTAAAGATTTAATGAGGTTTACTTTCTCGGCAACTCTCAATAAAACCAATTTAACCTTTAGTTCCACGAGAGGAAGAATAGAAAGCCGGGGAAATAGCGGAATTATGCACCGTTATCGCTATTGGATTCCTCCTCAAACTATCGATCTTAATGTCTGGGAACAATTCGAGCAGAAATTTAAGGGGACGGCAAAATTCAAGATCGAAACTAATACAGTAATCGGTGATTTTTATCAAGAAAATTTTTCAATTTTTGATTTCTCAGCGACGGACTTAACTGGCATATCGTCCGAATCCGTGGATTATATCTATACCGATCCTCCCTACGGACAACATATTGCCTATTTAGATCTCTCGACTATGTGGAATGCTTGGCTAGGATTTGAAGTGAGCGATAACGCAAGAGAATTGGAAGCGATCGAAGGAGGAGATTTAAAGAAATCGAAAGAAACTTACATCAATTTGTTATCGAATTCCATTCGAGAAATGTTTCGAGTTTTGAAATTTGATCGCTGGATGAGTATTGTTTTTGCTCACAAAGATCCCGCCTATTGGGATGCGATCGTTAAATCTGCTCAAGAAGCTGGTTTTGAGTATGTAAATTCCTCTGTACAACATTCTACTACGCCCTCATTACACAAAAAGAAAAATCCTCTGACTGTCCTATCGGGAGAGTTAGTTTTAAACTTTAGAAAAGTGAATAATCCCAAAACAATCGCCATCAGTAAAGTCGGGATCGATATCCTGCAAATTATTAAAGAAGTGGCCGAGATGACAATCGTTAAAAGTTCGGGTGCTTCCACAGAAGATATTTATAATGCGCTCATTCCTAAATTATTGGAAAATGGCTTACTAACCCAAGTCAAGAAACAAATAGATGATATTACTCCTTTGTTAAAAGAGGAATTCAACTTTTCGGAATTAGATCATCTCTGGAGAATTCGTACAAATACGAAAATCGGTTGCTTTATTCCGCTAGAAGATCGAATAAGATTTTATCTCTTGGATTTTCTAACTGCCAAAAAACGACAGGGAAAAGTAGCAACTTTTGATGAAATTATTTTTGCGGTCATGCCTAACCTGATCAACGGGACAACACCAAGCGATCAATCGATTTTAAAGGTTTTAGAAAAGTTAGCTTATTCTCCCGATGGTCGGCACTGGCAACTAGGGCAAGAAGAAGGTCTTCAGCTAACTCTCGATTTAAATATAGAGCCAATTTCTTCCGTTTTAACTGGTTTAGATTTTCCCAAACAAGCAGATAAAATTCCTCACGATCAAATTATCTACGCTCTGGCAAAAATTGCTATTGCTGTCGGATTAAAGCCTTATATTGGCAAAAAAGAACAATCTACAGGTTATTGGAATGGAGAAGCTTTTAAAGATATTTCTCTAGAAAAATTACCGATCGATAAATTAGGAAAGTGGGACAGAGATAAAATACAACAGATCGATCTCATCTGGTTTAATAACTTAGGCGATGCAGTGTTCGCTTTTGAAGTAGAAACCAGTACACCGATCACCACAGGAATCGATCGCTTTATGGAATTACTAAAAATTTATCCAGAACTGGCAGGAAAACTTGTGTTAATTGTTCCACCGAAGCGAGTCAACAAACTGAAAAAAATTCTTAAAGATTCCCACTATATTGGACATCCTCTCTATATGGAGAATAAATTAGTCTATAGTTTTTCTAATCAAATTGCCGAAGTTTACCAGAAACTCTCCTCGTCAACTAAACTAGAATTATCTGCGGTTTTTGCCTCGATCGAGTTCATTTTAAAAAAACCAGAAATCTGATGCAATCAAGAGAAGCTGGTTCCCATTGAAAGTTCTAGGTTCGACGAGGCACTCATGCAATAAGCTCCCATTTGATCAGAGGGGACAGGGAGCGATGAACATGATACAGCAAACCATCTCAGGGAATCGTCACCCCGGAAAGCAAATCGCCCCTGCAACTGTCTCCCCAAATTCCCTCTCTTGATAAACTAGACTAGAATGCTGCCCTATAAAATGCCCTAATTATGAGTTTATCCCCCCATCCGATCGAAACTGCCCTAAAAACCCTGGCAGCGAAAGCGGAAAATTCCATCGAACAAACAACAACCCTAGAAGACTTAGAACAGCTAAGGGTGAATTATCTCGGTAAGAAAGGAGAATTATCGCAGATTTTACGCGAAATGGGCAAATTAACCCCCGAAGAGAGACCGCGCCTCGGTGCGATCGCTAATGAGGTAAAAGAATTAGTACAATCGCTGCTGGAATCCCGGCGAGAAAGTTTAAATAATGCCCAAATTAAGGCGAAATTAGCGGCGGAAACCCTCGATGTCACCCTACCTGCTCTTAGCCGTCCTTTAGGGCGAATTCACCCCTTAAATAGCACAGTTGATCGCATGATCGATATTTTCGTCGGTCTGGGTTACAGCATCGCCACCGGGCCGCAGGTAGAAACCGATTATTATAATTTTGAGGCTTTAAATATCCCTGCTGACCATCCGGCCCGGGATATGCAGGATACTTTTTTCTTGAGTGATGGTCGTTTATTGCGGACCCATACCTCTCCGGTGCAGATTCGCTACATGGAAAGTCACGAACCCCCGATTCGGATTGTGGCCCCGGGCCGCGTTTATCGTCGCGATACCGTGGATGCAACCCATTCCGCGGTTTTCCATCAAGTGGAATTATTAGCGGTGGACCGGGGATTAACCTTTACGGATTTGAAAGGAACAATTAAAGAATTTCTTAAGCAAATGTTTGGGGCCGATTTACCGGTTAAATTCCGCGCTTCCTACTTCCCTTTTACTGAACCCTCGGCCGAGGTAGATGTGCAGTGGAAAGGCAAATGGTTGGAGGTGATGGGCTGTGGTATGGTGGATCCCAATGTCTTAAAAGCAGTCGGTTATGACCCCCAAATCTATACGGGTTTTGCTGCTGGTTTTGGCGTGGAAAGATTTGCTATGGTATTACATGAGATAGACGATATTCGCCGTTGTTATAATAGCGATATCCGCTTTCTCCGCCAATTTTAGGGGGATAAACCCGATGGTCAAGAGTGAAGATTTAACCAAAAAAAGACTCCTATCCGTGGCTTGTCATGCTTCGATATTTTTGAGTGCTACGCTGGTATCGGTGGGGATTCCCTTAGCTATTTATTTCATTTCTGATGATGGAACGGTGAAGGAAAACGCCAAAGAAGCTTTAAACTTTCACCTGAATATGTGGTTATACTACCTAATTGCCGGGATTCTAATTTGGGTTTTAATCGGTTATTTGCTCCTAGCAATTCTGGGTGTGGTGAACATTGTTCTCCCCATTCTTGCTATCCTGCAAGTCTGGAAAGATGCCTATAAGGTTTTCCGTTATCCTTTTATTTTCCGGGTTCTTTAATTAATCATCGGGGTTGAACAGGTTTCAACCCTGGGTGCATCTCATTTTTGTAAATCTGTTGAGTTGGGATTTTTAAATGTAAACTATCTTCTAAAATTGGTAATTACTTCCGATTTTATCACTCAATCCAAGTCTTTGGGGGGTTCTACCCCCCAAACCCCCCGTTGGGGGCGTGGCGCCGCCCCCAAACCCCGGAGCGCATTAGTTTTTCGGTGGGATGCTTACACGCAGCTGCTGATATATTTGTAATAATTTAAAAGTCACTGATAATTGCTGATTGTCCGTATTTCTGCAAATGTGAGATGCAGCCTCAACCCCTTTTTAGTCCTATTCCCACTAGAAAAATAGCCTCTGGAGTTTATAGAGTTCTTGCATAATTAATTTTTGAGAGTGCAAAAATGAGAAAAATAGACATAAAATTGCGTAAAATCCCTAAATAGAGCATTTAATTGATTAATGCTCATTCTTAATTCTCCTGACGACCGGCTACTGGCTCCTGACTCCTCACCTAAAGGAAGATTTTTGATTTTTGCAAGAGGTCTTATGACTAAAATTGTCATCATCGGTGCGGGGATAGTGGGGGCCACCATTGCCTACGAATTAAGTGCCATCGAAGGATTAGAAATTACCCTCATCGATGAAAAAAAACCAGGACAAGGAGCAACCGGGGCAGCCCTAGGGATTTTAATGGGGATTATCAGCCATAAAACTAAAGGTAGAGCCTGGAAACTGCGGCAAGAAAGTTTAAAACGTTACGAAACCCTCCTTCCTGAGCTAGAATCCCTCACCGGACTGACTATTCCCTGTAACCGTGATGGTATTGTCCTCCTGCGATCGAGTGCCGAAGACGAAGAAAATTGGCGCAAGTTAGCCCAAATCCGCCAAGAACAGGGATATTGTCTAGAAATCTGGGATAAAGAGACTTTAAACCAAAAATGTCCCCAAGTGGCCAGCGATCATCTCCAGGGTGCTATCTATTCTCCCAGGGATCATCAAATTAATCCGGCCCTGCTCACGGAGTCTCTCGTCGCTGCTGCGGCAAGAAGGGGGGTAAAATGTCAATTTGGGGTAAAAGTTGAAAATTTTGGGAAGACAGAGCTTCAAGGCTCTAATGTGAGGCAATGCACCCAGGTTTATAGTTCCAATGGTATAGAGGAAACCGACTCTTTGATTCTTTGTGCGGGAATTGGTTCCACTGCTTTAACCGAAACTCTTACCCATCCAGTGGAAATCCGACCGGTTTTAGGGCAAGCTTTACAGATAAAATTGACGCAACCCTTAGAAAGTTCCGATTTTAAGCCGATTTTAACAGGAAATGACCTGCATATTCTGCCTTTGGCTGGATCGGAATACTGGATTGGGGCAACGGTGGAATTTATGGACGAAAAGGGCGAAATTATCGCCGATACTGCCCTATTAGAGCAAGTGTATCAACAGGCGATCGCTTTTTGTCCCTCTTTGGCCGCGGGTGCGATCGTGCGTACTTGGTCCGGTAAGCGACCGCGACCGGAGAAAAAATCCGCTCCCATCATCGAATATTTGCCCGGATACGATAACGTTATTCTGGCCACGGGACACTACCGCAACGGGGTTTTATTAGCCCCCGCTACCGCTAAAATCGTCAGGGAAATGTTAAGTGATAAGTTAGGGTTTGCTGAAAAAGTTTGTTGATGGGGTTAGGAGTCAGTATTCGGCTTTTTTCTCCCCTCTCTACAATAATTACTCGCAGCCAGAAATACGTTGGGGCTTATCATACTTTGTGCTTTTTGTCAAAAAAACTTTTTTTTTGCAATAAAACTACATAAAAAAAAGATCATCGTTGTGGGTGAAATTGACTGATTTACCCGTCTTAATTAGGATCATCTTCTAGGTGTGGCAAGGGTTTCAACCATTGCTGCCCAAAAAAGCACAGAATATCCCATTATGAAATTCAGTAAAATCGCTGTAACCATCATAACATCGTTGTTAAATAAAAATCTTTCTCAATTAATTCTTAAGAATTTATAAATATTGCGGAATGTTAATTTAAATATTCTCAAGTTTTTGCAGTCAATAAATAATTTTTACTTATCTTTGTCGGAAAATAGAACTCCTGCAACAATCCAACATCTACCATTGGGTTAGGAGTCAGTATTTAGGAGTCAGGATTCGGCTTTTTTCTCCCCACTCCCTTCTCCCCTCTCCCTTCTCCCTTCTCCCCTCTCCCTGCTATCGGCAGCCGATGACCCTATCTGACCAAGAAAGACAACAACTCTGTGACACTGCTCGGGAAGTGGCGAAACTTTCCTATTCTCCCTATTCCCGTTTTCGGGTGGGGGCAGCGGTCTTGACAAATAAAAAGATTTATGCTGGTACTAATGTAGAGAACGCTAGTTATGGCTTGAGTTTGTGTGCGGAAAGGGCAACTTTAGCGCAAATAATCGCGGCGGGCGATCGAGAAGTACGGGCGATCGCTATAGCCTGTATCGATGGGGTGGACAAGGATGATATTAGTCAGTTAACTCCCTGCGGAGCCTGTCGTCAATGGATAGCCGAATTAGCGCCGCAAGCGGAGATTATTATCTGTGGAACTCAGCAAAATTATCGTTTTAATCTCTCGGATTTACTGCCTTTTTCCTTTCGTTTTTAACTGTGGGTATAAAAAGGCGACTTGGCAGCTTGATTAGTCATATTTTCTTGTACTTGTTGCCATTCCATTGTGATTTCTTGGTCAATTTCTTCTTGATGGTCAAAATAGTAACCCATGGCTGCATGAGCTTCGGCTAGGGTTAAATAAAGGTGTTGACGACAGATTTCTTCTACCGACCAACCATAGGCGATGTAGTCCATGACAATTTGAGCAACGCGGATACGCGGTAATCTTTTTGACACTCCCCGCTCTAAAGAGACGGGGATTCTTGGTTCACAGAGATTACTTGCTTAGACAGAATTGCTTCTGAAAAAGTAGAGGTATTCTCTCCCCAAGCGTTTATTGGATCGAGCCCAAAGGTTCCGGTATGCCCTA
>NZ_JAPZSZ010000021.1:0-5085 GCF_027532095.1 Microcystis sp. LE19-195.1E | reverse complement strand
GTTTCAATCCCTAATAGGGTTTAAGATTAATTGGAACTTGTTTCGGCAGCAGCAGTCATTCGATATAATCGTTGAGTTTCAATCCCTAATAGGGTTTAAGATTAATTGGAACCTTAATAGCCGGAACAATTCTGGGTACTGCATTGGTTTCAATCCCTAATAGGGTTTAAGATTAATTGGAACCTCAAGTGCTTAAGTTAGGAGTCCGATTATTCCTTGTTTCAATCCCTAATAGGGTTTAAGATTAATTGGAACAGGAGCAAACCCCACCACAAGAGTCAGAATCCCCGTTTCAATCCCTAATAGGGTTTAAGATTAATTGGAACATAACTCTAGGGTTGCCTCCCGGTGGAGTAGTCTTAGTTTCAATCCCTAATAGGGTTTAAGATTAATTGGAACGTCCCGCTCCCCCGCTATGTCTTCCCCCCGTCCAGTTTCAATCCCTAATAGGGTTTAAGATTAATTGGAACCATCACGCTCCGAAACCTTCGGGCTGATAATAATCTGTTTCAATCCCTAATAGGGTTTAAGATTTATTGGAACCAGGAGTTAGTGGAAGATTGTAGGCAGGGAAAAAGTTTCAATCCCTAATAGGGTTTAAGATTAATTGGAACTCGACTCGATTGTTCCCGGGATTATCAGTGGCGGTGTTTCAATCCCTAATAGGGTTTAAGATTAATTGGAACCCCCACCCCCGATCTACTGGGTACTCAGAGGAAAGTTTCAATCCCTAATAGGGTTTAAGATTAATTGGAACGATTTAGCGGTCGAGTATAAATAGCAAAGGCTCCGGTTTCAATCCCTAATAGGGTTTAAGATTAATTGGAACTTTAGGCAATCAAAGTCTAAATTTAAAAGAATTAGTTTCAATCCCTAATAGGGTTTAAGATTAATTGGAACCTGTCACCGTTCCCAAGAAAATATCGTTTTTTGAGTTTCAATCCCTAATAGGGTTTAAGATTAATTGGAACCGTGAATCATCCCTACCGGCAAAATTTTGCCGGTGTTTCAATCCCTAGTAGGGTTTAAGATTAATTGGAACTTACGCTTGGTATGAAGATAACTCTGGACTTATGTTTCAATCCCTAGTAGGGTTTAAGATTAATTGGAACAATCAATCACCAGAAACGATCTCTTATTGGATCAGGTTTCAATCCCTAGTAGGGTTTAAGATTAATTGGAACCAGATAGAAGACACTAAATGGAATTGGCCACGGGAGTTTCAATCCCTAGTAGGGTTTAAGATTAATTGGAACCTCTGAGTGATTGCCTATCTTTTTACCCAGCCAGTTTCAATCCCTAGTAGGGTTTAAGATTAATTGGAACAATAGAGTATGTACGCTTTCTGCCTCGATTAGTTACGTTTCAATCCCTAGTAGGGTTTAAGATTAATTGGAACTATGGAATCACTATTCCTCAACTGCAAGGATGCGTGTTTCAATCCCTAGTAGGGTTTAAGATTAATTGGAACCTTCCCTAGAGATTCCAAAAATTTAATCTCTTTAGTTTCAATCCCTAGTAGGGTTTAAGATTAATTGGAACGCAAAATTGCGCCGGTAAGCGCCTTTCCTTGCAATGTTTCAATCCCTAGTAGGGTTTAAGATTAATTGGAACCATAATTGCGGCGTTTATGGCTTCCACTACTTCGGCTTGCAATGTTTCAATCCCTAGTAGGGTTTAAGATTAATTGGAACAAGGCACTATGAAACCAGGGAACCCCACGGGTCTGGTTTCAATCCCTAGTAGGGTTTAAGATTAATTGGAACGAGGTGTTAGCCTAAGTAATACGGGAAGAACAGTGTTTCAATCCCTAGTAGGGTTTAAGATTAATTGGAACTTGGAGCATTTTGCATTCATTGCCACCTCCTAATTGGCGTGTTTCAATCCCTAGTAGGGTTTAAGATTAATTGGAACCGCCCAGTGGTAAAAGCTATACGCTATGGGATTTTCAAGGTTCGTATGCGCCGCACCCGCAATAAACCAATCATACAGCAAGTGACCCAGTTCTTCAAGACCCCGCAAAACCTTACGGGATAAGGTGCGCCCCGCGTTGGAAAGGAAAATCATCTCGAATCTATATTCCATAAGCTTTTCAGCCACCACATAATAGTTAAGAATTTTTACAGCTACCCGGAAGCGCAACCGAGCTAAACAAAAAAAATTGTATTATCCCGGGGTAACTCACCACCGATGCGTTCCACTTTACCCCGACAACAGGCGCAGAGAAAATAAAAGCGGATGCTATCGGTATCGGGTTTGATCAACTTACTCAAGCGCCCGCGCAGCTTAGCGTACTGGGTATCGGTTAGATCGCACTCAAAAACACTATACTGCACCCGTTGGCCGTAGGACTTTAACGTATTGTGAATTTTGGTTCGTCGCTTATCATCGGAAATGTCGTAACTGACAACAAAATACATGACCGCCTCTACCTACTTTAAAATCAAAGGTGGATACTTATCCGTCTCGTCCATCAGATATTTCGCCATTAGTCGGGCCTGAATCTCGAAAGCTTCTTGATAAGTACACTGTTTACCCATTACCGGATGCTTAAACTTGGATTGTTTCTTCTGTTCGTACAAGCGCAGGAAAATCTGTAACCCTTCCCTCGTCAAGGAAACCGCACCACTTAAGGGTTCAGTGGTGAAATGTTCGGGGGTAAGATAAGGATGATTGATCCCGTTGAGAACCACGGCATCAACGACGATCGCTCTAAATTCTTCCATCAGATCTAGTGCCAGCGAGGGGCGACCGTAGCGTTGATAGTGAAGATAACCGAGATAGGGGTCAAAACCGACCAAATTGATCGCACTCTGCACGTCATGGCGCAATAACGCATAACCCAGACTCAAAAGAGAATTGACCGGATCTCGCGGGGGGCGACGGTTACGCGAGGTAAAGGTAAAAGTATCACCGAGAATTAAGGAATCAAAACAACTGAAATAGGCCGCGCTTCCGGCTCCCTCTAACCCCCGGAGAGAATCGATCGCCGAGGTTGTTGCGATCGAGCCGATCGCTGCTTCCAAACAAGCGATCGCAGTTTGTAAATCCAACTCCTTTCGATCGCGTTGACGACGGAGCAGAATGTTGCGGTAATTCTTCAGCTTGCCGCGGACGAATCCCCGCACTAAATGAATGGCTTTCGGGGAATCGCCGGCGGCCTGCCATTGCGCTCGACGAACGAAAATATTTTTGGTCATCTCCGGTTCCAATCTACCGAGATAGCGTCCGGTGGATGTGACGAAACTGAGCGGAATATGACGTTCCAACAATTCGATCACCAATGCGGGAGAAACTGAACCCCGTCCGAAAATCACCACTCCTTCCACGTTCAATAGAGGTACATCGAGGATCGTTTCCTTGGATGCTTTGACCGTTAAACGCTCGTCATTTTTGCCGAGAAATGCGTCTTCTCTTGTCACATATACCGTTCCCATATTTTTTAGTCTTCCTCTCGATATCGTTGGACTTTTTCGGTTAATCGGGGCAAGCAGCGATCGAACAAACTGCATCCCTTGCAGCGGGGTGAATAGACCGCCGGGGGCATTTTTCCCGTCTGGATCAGGGTTTCAACTGCTCGGATCGTAGCGATCGCCCGTTGCCGTAGAGCAAGATTGATCGCCACCGGTTGACGCTGGTGAGAACTGGCATAGTAGATATAGCCGGTATCTAGCCTTTTTCCAGTCATTTCTTCCAAACAGATGGCTTGAGCGCACACCTGCAACTCGTCGTTATCCCATTCGCCTTTACTGCCCCGTTTGTATTCCACGGGGATAAATTCACCGTCGTGGGACTCGATCAGATCGGCTTTACCGATGAGACGGTAATTATCTGATTTAAGCCAGATCGCCCGAATTTGCCATATTTCCTCGCGGTTTGCCGCCCCGACGGTGTGAACTCGCTCGTGTAAATTTGTTCCCTCGATCGTGTAGCTATTATCGAGAAATTCCCCGGCGACGAACATTCTCCAACAACGGTGGGGACAGTAGGCGTAATGGTTGAGAGCGGCGATCGGTATGTAGTCAGATTCATCCATGGCTATCTTTTCTCCTTAGCAATTCTGCGAGTCATCCCCATTCCCATGGTGGTTTTCCGTCCCACTCCCGCATAGAGGGCAAAATCCGCCAGTACATTAATCGCTTTAATCTTTGCGGGTTCCACCTCTCCCAAAAGACGATAGTGAATCTCGCCCACACAACCGATCGAATGGTTTTTATAGGCTTCGTCGGCTAATTTCGTTTGAATATCGAAGAAACTGGGAAAAATCGAGTCTAGGGCGATGGAATCGAAGGGGATAGCGCTATAGCGATTCCAACGATTGAGAAGGCTATTAAACACCAGTTCCCGCGTCGGTAAGGCACTATCGAATTTTCCCTGCCGGAAGGTGACGGGGGTAGCGAAAAGGAAATCAAATTCCCGATTCGTTTCCGAGGCGTTTTCATACAGGTATTGATAAGTACAAGAGTTCGCCCAGGGTTGAACCGATTGTGGGGTGGCGAGGACGCTAGTGATAACCAGATCGGCGGAACCGAGATGCCAGGGGTGTTTTGGATTGAGATTCAACCAGAGCGAGGTTAATTTACCGAATAATCGGTCATCGAGCAGAGAAATCCGCCACCAGCAGGGAGTTTCGGGGGCGATTGGCCGTTCGTATCGCCACTGCGGGGAATTTATCGTTTTTCCCCCGGATTGCATCTGTAGTGGCGATAAGGTAAAAGCTTTATCTGCCTCGGCTGCGTGTAGAATTTTCCCTAATTCCCGATCAACACTACTGACAAGGGTAAGGAATAGCGCGTGAAGGTGTCGTCCGGTGAGAAAATTCGGATAGATCGGCGATCGGGGTGTGAGATTGAGAACGAGACTGTAGGGCATTAACTTAATCGGGCCTTGGCAAAAATTTGTCTGGGGGTTAGGGTTAAATCGGGGAGGAGAATATCGCTAATTTCGTCATCGCCTTTTTTAATCGCCGGGGGTGCGTCGGGATAGAAAATTGTGATCTGCTTGGCCCGGGGATCGACGATCCAGACGCGACTGACTCCCGCTTTTAGGTAGTCCACGGCTTTTTCGCTCAGGCTGCTGAAAGAT
>NZ_JAPZSZ010000126.1:0-3817 GCF_027532095.1 Microcystis sp. LE19-195.1E | reverse complement strand
ATAGTTCAAAATTTTTCTAGAAACGGCTGTTTTGCAGATAATTGCCAGATAAGCTGAACGATGATTAAGACATTCAATCAATTTAATTAACATCCATTCTGAAATATCAAAGTTACTTTTTCCTGTGATAGCATCTAAACCATGATAACCTTGAAAGTTACTTTTTTGCGGTAAATTGCTACCATTAATCAATCCCTGTTTTGAGTTTGTTATCCAAGGTAGATTCCCCAAGAATAAAATATTCTCTTTCCATGCTTGAGTTAGAGCATTCCAATCACAGTCAAAAAAATTATTTTGATGAACTTGTATTCTTGTATCTTGGCATAATTGCTCATCTTGGGCTATCTGTGCAACATAATTAGGATTAATTTCAAAGCCAAGAATTTTTTCAGTTTGTTTGAAGGTAACTGCTGCCGATTTTAAAAAGTTTTCTGTACCACAAGTTGGCTCAATAATTACCTTGGGATTAACATTTATTTGTGATAACTTTTGGCAAATCTTTTCGGCTAACTCTAAAGGAGTTTGAAAGTCGCCGTATTCAACTTTAACTGGAGAAACTGACATTACTAATTCTCTCTATAAATAGCGATTAATCCTTCTTCTTGACCAGCAAGATCAATTACTCTAGTATATTGTAGTCTCCACTGTAAGGCGTTGGAAATGGTTAAAAATCCTTGTACTGGAGGATTAGCAAGAATTTCATCGGCTATATTGGCTGCTTCCATTTCATCAACGGGTAAGTTTTTATCTAACATAAAGGCAATTAAATCATCTTTGTTACCCTGATTGTTTAAGATGTTGCGAATACCACGAGTCATCTGGAAATCAGCTGTTCTTTCAGCCGATACAAAAATTGTCGTGATCATTCTTAAATTGGCCGTGCGATTGAGACTATTATCTAACTTTTCATAAACAAAAATAATTAAGGAATATCCTAAGCCAAAAATCTTTTGTCTTGCGGATTTAAAAGGACAAGATGATTGTGGTTGTTTAGTACTGGTTACTTTTATATCAACCAGCAACTCAGGAAAATCGATACCACTGGCTGCATTACCCTCAACAAAATCATATTTTTCTTTTAGATATAGTTTAAACTTTTGTTCTCAGTAGGTTCCGATCGCTTTACCATCTGTAACACCGTAGAGCGAAGCTTCTTGATGTTGAGACTCTAAAGCTGAAAATATAGCCGCCTCATTACCTAAAGATTCTTGGGTTAATCTTGACATATATAGCTAAATTAATTAATCTCCTCGTTTTTTCTATCTGACAAAATTAGCAAGCTTTCTTAATTATAAGTCAACTGCCATCTATGTAATACATCGCTGTGAAGCTTGAGACAAAATATTATCGCTCATAGTTTTTTCTTAATATGAGATGCAGAAAAGTAGTCCTGTGACTTGGGATTAGCTTTGCTCAAGACTTTTAAATTAACTAAAATTATCGCGCACAACCCTTGTCTAAAACCTATCCCTTATAGAGATCTTTCTTAACAATTTGGTCAGTAAGGACTCTAACCCTTATCCTGACTTGATTTCAGTTTTTTCTTTGTCATTAAGGGTGTCAACAAGGAATATTACAGATTGTTAACCGAGTCTTGAAAGCCCTGTGCTACAAAGGTTTGAAATGTTAAGAAAGATGTGACTAATGGACAGGTCTAAAACCTCGCTCCTGGTTGGCGAAAAGTTTTTGGAGCGGAGTATAAATCCCCGTTACAAAAACGGACTCCTGCCCTCCGCTTCCTGCCTTCGTTAATTATTAACATAGACCGGGCGATGGTGGGGGAAAGAGGTTGAGCGCCGATGGTCAAACCCGAAACCTAGCTGCTAACAACCGAAAAAGTTGGGTTAGTATGAGGGGAGATACCCTCTGAGGAGTTGCACTAATTATATGGACATCAAATTAATCTTGTTGGCATTGACGGCCGTATTCACCGTCTCTTGTCTCTTTTTCGGCACCCGCAACGGTTTTTACGATAGCGATAACTACGATGGCAACGGTTCCGCTCACTAACCAGTCATCATAATCAGGGTTGCCATGGTTCAACGCTCTACTGCCGTCTGGGGGTCAAAATCCCTTTTATCCTGTTTACCTTTTGGTGTCGGTCACGCGTCAGAAGGGGTTTGTCTCCTCCTGACAATCGGTCCCTATCGCCTACTTTTAGATTGCGGTTTGGCCGATATGCAACCCCTCACCCAAAACAAAAAACCACCCGTGGATCTGGTGTTCTGTAGTCATGCCCACAGCGATCACATCCGTGGGTTAATGGCTCTCCATCAGACCTATCCCCAATTGCCAGTTTATGCCAGTGAGGTGACAGTACAACTGCTGCCCCTACAATGGCCGGATTCTGCCGAGGAAATCGGCAGTTTCTGTCAGGGTTGGCCATGGCGATCGCCGATCGCTCTCTTTGATGATCTCACCGTCGAGATTTTTCCAGCTGGCCACCTACCTGGGGCTGCCGTGGTCCTATTCACCTACAAAACCCCCAAACGCACCTATAAAGTCCTCTATACCGGCGATTTTTCCCTGTCTAATTTTCAACTGGTGGAAGGATTATCGATCGATCTGCTGCGGGGAGTGTCCCCCGATGTGCTGATTATTGAAGGCAGTTACGGCACAGAGCGCCATCCCCACCGACGACAGCAGGAAAAACAGTTGATGAATCGCATCTATCATGCGATCGCTGAGGGGCAAAATGTCTTACTACCCGTCCCCGCTTTGGGATTGGGTCAGGAAATTTTAAAATTACTGCGGTCGCACCACCAATTCACAGGCCGCGACATTGATATCTGGGTTGGGGGCAAGATCGCTAAAGCTTGCGATGCCTACCTGGAAATTTTACCACAATTTCCCGCATCTGTGCAAAATTTTGCCAAACATCAGCCCTTATTTTGGGATGAGCGCATCTGTCCCCGGTTGCGAAGGTTGCCAGAAAAACCGACACCTCTAGGGGGAACCACTCCGATAATTTTACTAATCGATCGCCTAGAGGAGGTGAGTAAATATCTGCAAGGGGATAAACCTTGGTTAATGTTAGCTCCCCAACACCTGCACGATATCAACCTGGAGAATCCCCGATTAAAAGCGGCACAGCGTTCGCAATTAATTAGCCAAGAAACCTATCTACTGGCCGAACATAGCGATAGTCGCAACACCACCCAACTGATCCATAACCTGCGACCGCAGCATATCATGTTCGTCCATGGCTCGCCCCTATATCTAGCGGATTTGACCAGTTTAGAAGAATTACAAAGCCGTTATCAACTCCATTCCCCGGCCGTGGGAACTCTGGTGGAATTGCCTATTGGCGATCGCTTTATGCAACCGACACCCCCGGCCCCCAGCCACTATGAGGGAGAATTAAATGAATCGGATTCGACCATCACTATCACCTTACCAGAGCCGATCACCCGGGATCCCCGGTGGAGTAATTTCGCCGATACGGGACTGGTGGAAGCGCGCTGGCAAGGGGAAGAATTATTATTGCGGGGAGTCTCCCAACGGGAGTTATTAAGCGAGAGTCCCAATCGCATCACCAAAGCTTTAGAGGAGATGGATTGCTGTCGTGTCTGTGTCCACTACAAAAGTCAGCGCTGTTGGAATCCCGCTTCTCCCCTCTACGGTTTTAAAGTGGTTCCCGAAGGCTATTGTCCCGTTTTTGAGGCCAATATATGATTAGGGTCTGCTGAATAAATCTAAAAACCTTGTTGGATAAGACTTTTGGACTTTTTTCCCCTCAAAAAGTGCCAGCCATTGCGGGGATCGGGGGGAAAATTCCTGGACTTTTTCCCTGAAAATTAGGTAGTTGACCACCTGA
>NZ_JAPZSZ010000351.1:0-1246 GCF_027532095.1 Microcystis sp. LE19-195.1E | reverse complement strand
AAATCGAGAAAAGCCTCAACTCCAATCCCCGCTTGGGATTTACTTCGAGAAGCCCAAAATCGCTGAAACCCAGATATATCAAGGAAAATCATAAATCGAGGTTAACCCTTTGTCCCGTAATGGTTTGAGCCTTTTTTGCTGACCGAAAACGCCTAAGTCCCATTAGTTCTAAGTTTTCCGATCGATCAAACAACTTTGATAATATTCGATTTGTTGGCGGGTAAGGTCTTGGAATTGTGCTTTATCTTCAGAGTCCATTTGAGCCGCTTGATAGTACCATGTCACGGTTTCCTTGAGGGTTTGCCGAAAATCCCAGACTGGTTGCCATTTTAGGGTATGGAAAGCCTTATCTGTGACTAGATTAAGCAATTTAGCCTCATGAACAGCCTTCGGATCACTTTGATCGAGCCAAGTCCCCGTCCAAAGTTGTAGGATAGACTCAACTAACTCTTTAACCGGACGATTAGAAGTCAGAGCCGGACCGAAATTAAACGCCCCATATAACCCTCGGCTGTCTTGCTGCCAATTGGCCGTCATCAACTGCTCATAAATCGACTCAGCTAACCGTAAATAGCCCCCTAAAGGCTCTAAAACGTGCTGCCAAGGACGAGTCGCTAGAGGGTTCCGCACCGGAATCGCTTCGGACTTCATCAACGCCCGCATTGCATCGGGTACAATCCGGTCTAGAGACCAATCTCCGCCACCGATGACATTTCCTGCCCTGGCGCTGGCAATGCCGATGGGGGTTTGAGGGGTTTTAAAGAAGGAACTGCGCCAAGATGCGATCGCCAATTCCGCCCCCGCTTTGCTAGAACTATAGGGATCATAACCCCCTAAGGGGTCATTTTCCCGATAACCATAGACCCATTCCCGATTCTCATAGCACTTATCGCTAGTAATAAACACGGCGGCACAGGGATGAGTGAGGCTTTTGAGGGCCTCTAAAACGTGAATAGTCCCCATAACATTTGTGTTCCACGTTTCCACCGACTCAAGATAGGAAAGCCGCACTAAGGGTTGTGCCGCTAAATGAAAGACTACATCCGGTTGCCATGAAGCGATTAAACGAGCCACTAACTCAGCCTCTCGAATATCTCCTATATGATGACTCAGGTTTTGAGCTAAGTCTAATTGCTCAAATAAGGCGGGGGTGGTATTGGGAGCTAAACTGAGGCCTTTCACCGCTGCCCCCAGATGGAGTAACCAAAACGCCAGCCAAGACCCCTTAAAGCCGGTATGACCAGTA
>NZ_JAPZSZ010000272.1:0-7850 GCF_027532095.1 Microcystis sp. LE19-195.1E | reverse complement strand
TTTTGGCCGCAGGGCTTGCGGTGTCAGTCTGTAGAGCGACTATAAGACCAGAATAGAGTAAATCTGTTAAGGCAGGTGCGAAAAATCCTTCGGGAAAGAAGCAGAAACCTAAATCGTGAGGTTTGGGAATCACCGTCCGTTTACGGCGGTGAGGATGTCAAGGCAGGATTAATCGTTTAATCAAAACCGATTAAATTTTCTTTTAAGTAGGTATATAAGGATTGCAGGCGTTGTGTTTCACTTTCAGTGAGTTGGTCTCCTTTTCCTCTCAACTCAAAATATCGTTGTGTAGCTGTCGATAAGCGTATTGTTTTACCTAGTTCTTCTAAAGCACTAAAATAACTGCCAGATATATTTCCGACATTGAGTTGATTGCCATAAGATTTATTGTAAGTCTCCAAGACTTCCGTTGCCAAGTGTTTCTCAATTTGACCCGGTGCCAAGGTAATTCCTTTTTTGATATTAACAACAATGTAGGGACTTACTGGTTCATTACGAGTTGAAGTAATAGTACCATTCCGTTCCATTTGTAGGGATTCTAATTCAACTTCTTCAAAGAAAAAGGCAAATGCTCCTGTCTGTAAGGGAGCTTCACCAATGTTAGGAAGGCGGTTCTGATCGCCGGGATAAAAAGCAAATTCTACAGTTTTTACTTGAGGCCTAAATTCCGCATCTAGTATGGTTTTGAGAATATTATTAACTCCTTCTAAAGCTGCTGTTCCTAAAGCTGTAAAAGGAACGAGAATGGGAAAAGTGCCGCCTACTTCACGAACAACTTCTTGTAATGCTCCTGTCACTTGATCTAATTTTGAGTCTCCTAATCCCTGACAAAAACTACTGAATGATAAATATAGTCTTTCTGTTTTCTTGTCTTTTTGGAAATCTTCAATAATCGCTACATTTTCTGCCCAAGTAGTAAGTAAATCATGGGTCAGTCTATTCATATTATTAATGTGATTGAGGTAGTGAGCTTTAATGATAGGTTTTTCTATATCTCCTAATCCTATCTGACTCATTACAGCAAAATAATCATTACCCCATTGTCCAGCTTTATACTCTTCTCTATACTTACTATAAAGTTGATGTGAAATAGTATTTATAGAGACTGTAAAATCTTCGGCAGCAGCAATTAAAGCATTATCATCTTTAAGGAATGGATCGAGTAATGGTCCGGGTTCCGTAATCGGTACTCTGCCGATGGTTGTGATTGTCATTTAAGCATCCTCCTAAGGGTGTATTTATAAAGTTTTACATGGCATCAATAGTTCCATCTGACACCTTTTTCGCCTCCCGTTTTCCATCCCTTTCCATTGCGACAATCAATATGAACGAAGCCCTTTTTTGCCCCCCAACCCAAGGCACCATACCAGTGTTGATCTACCCACTTTTGAAATTCAAACACATCTCCATGAGCAGGGCAAATATCGACCGCAGTTCCTCGGATATGCTGCGAGTTACTTACCCCTCCCACAGCACGATTGATTTGCTCAGGGCGATACCCAGAAGTGATGATAATGGGCTTACCGTAGTCAGTGCGAATCTTCTCCAACTCTCGCATAATCGTGAGTATGTTATTTTGCAAAGTGGTGTCGTGCGGAATGCGTCGGGGGTCGTTTCGTAAGTTTTCTCCTAGAGTGAAATGGGGGGTTAAATGGGTGGACATATCACTCCAATCTACATCTTTCGGAGTCAAAATTTTGGGCATTTCCCTAACCACTTCGACTTTGCTAACCTGATCGCTAGATTCTGTCGCTGCCTTGCCTGTTTCAGGCTTTGCGGCTAACTCTTCCGTATGTAAAGGTGTAGAAGGTAATTGTTTGATAACTTGACAAGCTTTATCGTAATAACGCTGACGATCCGATAGTCCGTTATAACCACCATTAACTTTTTTTGTTACCTCTTTAACAGTTCCACCCCGATCGCAAAGAGCATTCATGTTATTATTCTTCCACCAAAATCCAGCACTGGTAAAAGGATAAACTTGAGCAACATAGCTATGTCCCTGCATGACTTTTTGATCCTTGATAAAGTCTGCAAATTTCTGATAATTATGCCGTCCAGTTAATTGAATAACACCAGCACCTTTATATTTACGACCATCACCGGGAGAGGTATTTCCCAAATCTCGGCGACCTTCATAAGCACTACCACTGGCAATTTCTTCCATCCAACGCAGTCCTCCTGATTCATGGGCTGTTTGGCTGAGAAAATGTCTAATTCGTGGCACTGTATTAATTTCAAATCGCTGTAAACAAGAGTTTAAGTCATTGAATTGTTTATCACTCATTTTACGTCCATAGACAGACTCAGCTTGCTGACGAGTGACAAGATTAACGCCTTGATGCTGAATTGATTCTGACGCGGATACAGGTGATAGGCCATTGTCTTTGCTAGATTTTTGCCAAGGTAAATGCCAATGATCCGACCAAAGATACCAAGTGCCAGCACCGTAGTCTAACTCCACTAGGCAATGTCCGTCAATTTCTTCTGAATACTTGAGGACTTTGTATTCTTTGCCCACAGGAACTTCTTTTTTCTCGTTTTCACCGAGGTCTGATGAATCAATAGGCTGCTTTTTCAGATAGGTTTTAGTAGTTGCCTTGATGATGGTATTGGGGGGCGCAATGAGCCAATTTTCGGGTTCTACCTTTGTGGTTGTAGCTGATCTTTGAATTGAGCGGGTGGCTGCGGCTTTGAGGGTTCCTCTATTTGTTGAGGAGATGGCAGACATTCTTGATAATTGGTCAATGGCTTCCCGCGCTGAACCATTTTTACTGGACTGGGGAACAGATGATAGTATTTTGTCTTCCCAAGGTAAGTACCAGTGATCTGACCAAATATACCAAATTCCCTGGCCGTAGTCTAATTCAACGAGGCAATGTCCATTAGATTCTTGTGAATGCTTGAGGATTTTATACTCTGTACCCACGGGAACTTCTTTTTTCTCGTTTTCACCGAGTTGTGATGAATCAATGGGTTGCTTTTTCAGATAGGTTTTAATGGTTGCTTTAATCTTTGTATTGGGGGGGGCAGCGACCAAATCTGCCCGATTCTGGGTTACTGATAAGGTTGAGGTGACAGGTTTCGCCACCGCAGAAAGTTGAATTTTATCAAGTAAGGCTTTCCCGTTAGTCTGTTGACTTACCCAATCTTGATTTTGGATCAGCCAGTTTTTTATGGAATTATTTCCCCCATCTACTCCATCCCTTTCATACTCGTCAATAGCTTGCGCTAGTTCTTTCCTCTGCTCAACAGCAAACAAATCCTTTAGGATATCATCCCTTGATTGAGAATTGCCAAGGCCAATTCGGGCAATCGCCCGATTCATTTCATACTTCCAGCTATCTCCCTCCGTTAATGCCCCCGGTATTCGTAGTTCGATGGCGCGATCGAGATAGGAGATGGCTTTGTCTAAATCAGGAGGCTGTGAACTGATATAAGCATAACCTAACTCTGCATTATACGAAGGATTATTGTTATCACTCGCTACCAGAGCCTCAAAAATCGGAATTGTTCTATTGACCCGATCTTTAAATGTTAGAGTTCTCCTTCCCAAGCTACGGGCATCATGGGCAAGATTAAAAGCACGTTCTTTAACATCATCAGTAGCAGATTCAAGTTTCTCTTGCATTTCTGATAATTCGGACTGATTTAGCCCTTCTTGAATCTGCTGGTTGACTAGATTGCGGATGTATGTTTTTTCTTCGAGTTCTTTTGCCTGAGATTCTGCTATCTCTTTGGCTTCATTAGCCGTGTCTATACGTTTAATTACCTTCTTTAATGCCGCATCTAGGATGGCTTTACCACCGTAGCCGCCCACCAATCCAGTGACAAAAATCGTGATTTCCAAGCCTGGATCGCCAGGTTTTCTAAGTTCCTGGGGTAAGAACTGATAGGCGATAAGTGACCCACCTATGCCAACAAAAATTTCTCCCAAAAAGCCGGGGTTGAGATTATTGGGATTTTTCTTACTCCAAGACGGCAATTCTAACTCGCCGTCAAGCAATATGGAGTAAAGTAACCCGCCTAATCCCCCAGCCAATACCAGACTTAGATAGATAGTATTTATGCCATTGAACCATTGTAAGTAACCTTGCAAACCGCTAATTTTGGTGCCATTGTTACTCGCAAAACTTGTAAAACTGATTAACTTAGCAAAGCCAAGAGCCATACCAAGTCCTAATAAAAAAGTAAGAATGAAATTAGTAGTCTTGGGAAAGGGGGGAAATGTTAGGGGAGGTTTTTGTTTTGCTTTGTTCATGAACTTAGATCCAAAACTCAGTTTTTTACTGTTGAAAAGTTAGTTTTATCGGCAGGGATTAATGGGCTTAGATGACTCAATCTCGCTGTTATTTATCCGTCAGAATTATCCTGTCCGCTGTTGCTATCGTTATTCAAAGAGCGGAGCGATTTACCTAATAAATCTCCTAACTTACCATTTAGCAGTGATTGGATCAGTAACATACCACTGGTGGAAAGCATCAACTTGTTAATCTCTTCTCCATTTCCATTGGGAAAATTATAGATATTGGAGTCTCCCAAAATCCCCGCTTGGGGAGCTAATGCTTTAGCAATTTCAACAACCTGGGGTAAATTTTCTATTAATTGAGGTGCTAACTCCCGAACCATTTTAGCCGTGCGCTCGGCATCCGTAGCCGGTATGAGATGGTAACGCTTACCTTCTGCTTCTGCCAAACGTTCGATAGTTTTGGCTTCGTTCTCCACTGACTCTGCGGCTATTTCCGCTTGCAGCTTCTGGCGTTCTGCTTGGGCTTTTTCAATTGCTGTAGTAACAGCTTGTTCTGCTTGGGCGCGTTCTATTTCTGTTTCCAGCCGTTCTTTTTCTTTACTAATAATCGAGATGGTTGCAGCAATTTCTCCCGTTTCTATTTCTTGATTGACTGTTGCTTGTTTTAAGCGAAACGTTTTATTTTTCTCAATTAAGTCTGTGTCTTGTAGGAGCTTGTTAAGTTGAATTTCAATCTCTGTTTTGTGTTTGAGGGATTCTAGCTCTTCTTTGTCCTTTAACTCAGCAATTTCGAGCTTTTTCTTTAAAGCTAATTCAGAGGTTTCAATCGCCTCCTGTAGTTCTTTTTCTTTTTCATTTTGGTATTTTTCTATAATTAGATCATGATCAATCTTCCTCTTTTCGACTTTTTCTAGTGTTTCTAAATTTTTCAAAGATGTTTCTTGATGTGTAAGCTCTTGATTTTCCAGTTCAATCCCTATCTCTAATTCCTTTAGCCTTATATCTCTGCCTTTCTCTAATTCCTGTTTTCGTATTTTTTCTTCTGTATCTAATTCCTGTTTTCGTATTGCTTCTTCCGTCTTTAACTCTTCTGTGCGAGTCGCCAGAATTGCCGGTTGAATAACTTTTGTCCTAGCTTCAACTGCCTTGGCATCGAAATAGTTGTCAGCAGTATAGTTGGCACTTTCTTCAATTTCACCAATAACTAGGTCTCTAACAGTTAATCCTAGAGGATTTAGGCAGTTACCAAGTATAGTCGTAGCTTCTTTTCCCACCTCTGTGCGATTTGTATGGAGATAGTCTAATGTATGTTTACTGGCACTTCCTCGTAAGGCGGTTTCGGCGCGTTTTTTAACAGCTTTCTCTACGGCTACGGTTGAAATACTGTCTTCTTCTACCAAAAATTTTTTAGCCTTTTGGTTGTCTTCTTTTGTGTCGGCAATATAGACATAAATTGTCGCTTGTACATTGGCTCGTAAATAATCCTGAGTACGAATATTTGAGACTTCTATATCAACAGCAAATTCTTGGGATCGAATCGTGTCTGAGTCTGGTTCTGGTTCAGTCCATGCCTTGAAACCCCCAATAATTTTGTCTTTTTGCGACCACAAAGAAACTAGCATCAAAGTAACCACAACAGTCAGTACTATCGGCACTAAAGGGAAACTACCGTTACCTGGCGGTGGATTTGATCGGGAAGGATCAGGGAAAGATTGAGCGACAATAACAGGCTTTGTTTGGCTGGGTTGTACTGCTCTCATATAGTAAAGATTCAGATCGGGAATTGCCAGCGATTTTAACATTCATGGTTCTTCGGTGGATAATATGTTAACAAAAATTTGTAACCGTTCAGGGCTAGATCTGTTTCATTTACAGGGTGAGCGCATCTCAAACCCTATTGACAACTGTGCAATTTTGTGGTTTGCGTGGGCATTTCCAGTGATACCAGTCAATCAGAATAGTTACGAACTCTTAACATTTAGTCGATTTTTGCTTAACAATTGAGATAGAAAATTATACTCAAATATGCCTGAATCACCTTCTAGGTGAGCAACTCACCTAAGCTGTTAAAACCGAAAAAAAAGGGCGAATTTTGTTCACCCTAACAGACAAAGTAATCATCCTACAAACTGCCGATAAACTGATCAATGCGATCGAATCCTTTTTCAATCGTCTTTAGGTCTGTAGCATAGGAAAGACGAATACAATCATCAGCACCGAAAGCAATACCGGGGATAGCGGCTACTTTTTGGGTTTCGAGGAGTTTCTGACAAAAATCCCGTGATTTTAAACCAGTTTGACTAATATCGATAAACACATAAAAAGCACCGTTGGGAGTAGGACAATTGAGTCCGGGAATGGCTCGCACTCGTTCTAAAATATACTGTCGGCGCTCGCTAAAAGCTTTGACCATTTCCTCGATGCAATCTTGGGAACTCTCCAAAGCAGCGATCGCACCGTATTGGGCAAAAGTGCAGACATTGGAGGTACTATGACTTTGGATCTTAGTCATGGCCTTGACAATTTCCACCGGTCCTGCTATGTAACCGACGCGCCACCCCGTCATCGAGAAAGCTTTAGCAAAACCATTACTAATAATACTGCGCTGAAAGATTTCCGGACCAAAAGAAGCGATACTGCGGTGAATTGCGCCATCGTAGAGGATTTTCTCGTAAATTTCATCAGAAACGACTAAAATATCCTTTTCAACCACAATTTTTGCTAAAGCTGCGATTTCTTCGGGAGTATAGACAATACCGGTGGGATTAGAGGGAGAATTGAGGACAAATAATTTAGTTTTCGGTGTAATTGCCGCTTCTAGCTGTTCAGGGGTGATTTTATAGTGATTCTCTAGGCTAGTGTTGACGATAACCGATGTTCCCCCCGCTAACGTCACCATTTCAGGATAACTCAACCAGTAGGGTGCGGGAATAATTACTTCGTCCCCCGCTTCAATTAACGCCATGATCAGATTGTAGAGAGACTGTTTACCTCCATTGGTGACGATGACATTATCGGCATTGTATGCTAGTTGATTATCCCGCAGCAATTTCTCGGCGATGGCTTTTCTTAACCCCGCTTCCCCGGCAGCCGGTCCGTAGCGAGTTTTTCCCTCATCGAGGGCCTTTTTCGCGGCAGCTCTGATGTGAGTGGGTGTGTCGAAATCTGGCTCCCCGGCGCTAAAACTACAGACATCTTCGCCGTTTTTCTTCATTTCCTTGGCCAGAGAGTCGATAGCTAGGGTAAGGGAGGGAGTAACTTGATTGACTCGTGACGCTAGTTTCATAGTATTTTACCCTGAAAGGGCTTTTCTGATGACCTACACAACCTTTAGTATTGTCCATCACCTCGATTGTTCTGGGTGTTTTTTTATATAATCTCCGGAATTGCGGCGCTTAGGGATGGGTGTGGGGTGATGGGGAAGTGGGGTGTGGGGTGTGGGGTGTGGGGTGTGGGGTGAGGTCATTGCCGTGTTCGGGTACTGGGCGATCGGCTTCGTCACCGCGATCTGGCTGGGCTTCTATACCCCGCTCGAAGGGATCGGCGTGTGGCTGGGGCTGGCGGTGGGCCTGGTCGTGGTGGCAGCACTGCTGACCTGGCG
>NZ_JAPZSZ010000064.1:0-6189 GCF_027532095.1 Microcystis sp. LE19-195.1E | reverse complement strand
TTCCAATCGGTCAACATTGAAGAAGTTTGAGCGTAGCCTACTCTTTCTTGCTTTTCGTACCAAGCTTGTGTTCGTTCGTGGAGAGCTTTGTTGTAAACTAATCTTACACAGCCCAATGTGCGCCGCAATAGCGACTCTTGTTCGGGTGTGGGGTAAAATCGAAACGAATAGGCTTTTTCCATACCTCACATTTTAGCATATATCGTGTAAATGCGCTAATATTTAACAGTAAAGCCGTCGTAGAACGACGGGGTTTCAGACCCAAATTTTCGATGATTTCGGACAAAAGAGAGAGTGGAGGGTGTTCAAACACCTAACTATTGATTATAGGTCAACTTTCTGCATAACACTCTCTGGGGTAACGATATGGGTCAACTTTCTGTATATCACTCCATTTAGGCGCAATCGGCAGAACTTTTCCCTATATCACGCCCAAAAGCCTGTTAGCCAGATTAGCTTACTGCAAACAATCTCCTTTAAGGAAACTTACCACAGAAGCTTTCCGTAATTATAGCAAAGATTCTTAGATATGACTGCACTTTGTCACAAAATTTCACTATTATTTCGGGTGCGGTGATTTGTTATGTTTCTTGGTTCACAACTTCTTTAAAAATTTGTCATACTCTGCGTGAGAGCCTATCCAAAACCAAACAATTACATTCTTACTCTTGATTCTTCCTAGCGCTCTCCAACCTATACCGACTCTGATTGACCAGATCTGGTCTTCTTGATTGACCTCCTTAAATTCTCAGCTTGGATGACTGGGGTTATCTTTCCATAACTTGTAATTTTTTCTGGCTGTTCTTTTCACTCTTTCTGGTAGCTGTTGAAATAAGCCGACGAAATCTGGATTTAGTTCCGACTTCATAGATCATCAAATCCCATTTCTTCAGTCTGTCCGTTTTCTGAATCCGCAATAGCTTTCTGAGCAAGTTCTTTGAGAATTAAGCTGTCTTGGGGTTTAGATAATGTTTCTTGCCATTTGATTTCATTTTCGATGTCTTCAATAAACTGCTCTGCCAGTTCGTCTTGAATTGCTTCTGGTAGTTCTTGAGCTTTTTGTACAGCTTTACTTAGAAGTTTTGATAACATTTCTTCTCTTCTCTTTTCTTGAAAACATAACTACATATTATCCGGAAAATTTCTGTATAACACTCTCTGGGGTAACGATATGGGTCAACTTTCGGTATATCACTCTATTTAGGCGCAATCGCCAGAACTTTTCCCTATATCACGCCCAAAAGCCTGTTAGCCAGATTAGCCTATTGCCAAAAACCTTGTTTAACTAAATTCCTGACAATTAGGCTCATTCTAGCGATGATTCCTAGATCTGACCGCACCCCTTGACAAAAACTGACAATTATTCGACCTTGAGCGATCGCTATCGGGGGATAGTTGTTTTTTGTTACAGCAGTGTGGAGAAGGGAGCGGGTTTTTAAGGTTGGATTGGGAGTTAATCATACTATTAAAAACCGATTCAATATAACGGCTAAGATAAGCGGCGGCAGATAACCTTTGCATCACAACCAATAATTTCTCATCCGTCCGCTTCATCGACTTGTTAGCCTGCGTTTGCGCTAATGCTGAGAACTACAATTCGTCAATTGTTACCAACCCACCTTCCGTAAACTGAATCACAAGTTCATGGCTAAGCTAATAAAGCAGTTCCAACCAGGGGGCACCGCCCTGTGGCAAATACACGAGTTTCTCGCTCCTCACCATTCCAGATAATAATTGCTTTGTGAAGAGGCAGCATTACTTGGCTGTTGTCTGCTAAATTCGCACGCATATCGTACCTGAAAGGAAGATTCAGTAATGCTACTGCCTCCGATGGTAAACAAAGCTCATCTGTAAATCCTGTATCTACTACAAACTCAATCGGAAAGTCAGCGCGATTTGGAATCCGAAATGGGATAGTGATGATCGGGTGTCCATTAGCCACAATACCTGAAATCACTTAACTACACGCGACCTGATACCCCCACCACAAGCGGCAGCAACGTTGTAGCCAATTTTGATCCCAAAGAGCCGAGCATGGGGGTGTTTCTCGCTCAATAAGTCAGCAGCGTGTAAGCCATTTTCATTAACTTTGTAGTCACCTGTTTCAATGTCAATGATGACTATCTTGCCAATGTTTTCCTCAACTTCCACCTCTTGGCGGATTCTGCTTTCGTACAGTTTCTCTGCACGTTGAGCAACTTCTTCACGGCTTAAAAGGATAGCTTGCATATACTAACTCCCGATTGCGATTTGACTTCTGGAGACTTCTCTATAATATCTCACAGGTCTGTAGGATGAGCTAATGTCCATCCTACTAAGTCTCTACAAGATTGGCTGCTACCCAGTGCCTTCGGCATTGCATTTAGACTTACAGCTTCAATAAATCTGCATGGTGCGTTCCCCAAAAATAGATCGCTGGAGCGGTAGAAGTTGCCTTAGGGAACGCACCCTACAAGATCAGCGATCGCACTGCGATTGATGGAAGTTCATTGAATAATGATTTCACCGTATTCTCTTACATACATCTACAAATTTTCGGATTTTATCGGGGTCTTTATCGCCGCTTGAGGTATCAACGCCTGAGTTGACATCAACACCGAAAGGATTAACACATTCAATTGCTTGTAATATATTGTCGGGATTAAGCCCCCCCGCTAAAATTACAGGCTTACTTATAAGTGACGTGATTTTTCTACTAATAGACCAATCATGAGTTTTTCCTGTACCACCTATCCTACCGGTTGTCCGAGAATCTAGAAGTATTGCATCAGTAAAAGGAGCAAAATACTGAGCAGTTTCTATTGCCCTCTCATCGACTACGTGTACAGCCTTGATAAGCTTAACATGAGGAAGTAAATGCTTGATGGCTTGAATTTCTTCTATAGAGATATCATTGTGAAGTTGTATTGTAGAGGTAGGAACTAGGCTATAAACCTTTATAATCTCTTGAGAAGATTGAAGATGAGTAACAAGAACAGTATTGACTAGAGGAGGAATTTTTTCAAGAAGAGTCCCAGCAAAGTCAGGAGATATTTTGTCCTCCGAGTAATATTTTGTCCCAACAATTAAGCCAAGAGCATCTGCCCCAGAATTAACTGACAATAAAACATCTTCAATTGTACGATTGCCGCATATCTTTACACGAATCATGGCACGTCCTCAAAATCCTTAAAATTTTACTGGGAAACTCTTCTGTTAAACTGAATTTTATTTTGAATAAGTCCAATAAAACTCCTCTCAGAAATATACCCGTAAATCAGCAATAAAGCCAGAATAACTAACAAAAATAAAGTGCTTTGAAGTCCAGTTAGCTTGTTTATAAGTGAAAGAATAGTTGAGAGAACAATGATAACAATAAGGAATATTAAAAGGTAGTGGCGCTCATTTAACTTTGTTGAAGGAAGTTCTCGCTCTGGAAAATTTATGTATGTGGATTTAGCTTTTGAAAGACCTACAATAGTATGTGAAGTTGCCCACGAAACGGGGCGTTTTGCGCAAAATCCCTGTGCATTAGAAGAGGAGTTGTCAATATTATCAAAAGTAGCTTCAAGCGCATATCTTGCTAAGGCATTTTCTGAATTAAAGTTGCTACCAACTTTTTCCAGGATAATTGGAAAGACAAATCTTAAGTATAAGGAAGGATTGATATGTGAGAAGGTATAGTTATACTGGCTATTATACCCTTCTCCAATCGATACAGTTTCCGTTGTCCACTGCAAAACGCATTTCTTATTATCATCAATCCAGTCAATTGCAGGTTTAATATCCCTAAAATATATTTTAGGAATGAGGTTTTCCTGTTTATCTGCCATATTAATTACATCTATAACATGGAGAGTGTGAGGAACCAGTAGTTCAGGCTCTTTACCAAAAGAACCATCATTATTGCGGTATGTATGTATATGCTTAAAGGCATCTAAAATTACTTTCTCTAAATTTGAGTTTCGGCACAGACTATGTTCACTCGTATTGTCCAAAGGACAAATTCTTAGAATAGTCTTTAAAGTTACACAAGTTGGGAAAAGATGGCTTTCATGATTACGGGTGTATCCCCATCCTCCATCTGCATTTTGTGTATGTATCAGCCATTCAACACCTTGAGTAATTACTGAATTATGCAACGAAACTCCAGCTAGCTTTAAAGCTAGTACGGCTAAAGATGTACGTACTGCATCTGGTATGTGGAGAACTTTATCAGGGTCTTTCAATACATTCCTGGCCCAGGCTCCATAATGCTCTCGATCAGCACAGTTATTAGCACTCAGTTGATGCTCAATTAAATATTTTGCGCCTAATTGAATTGCTTGATCTCCAGGATCTTTCATGCCTGTTTCTAACAAAGCAATGATAGCTTCAGCTGTATTAAGACAGTTACTATCTGCCCCTTTATATTGTCCCCAACCTCCATCAATTTTGTTTTGAATTTTTTCAAGCCAATGAGAAGAGTTTTCAATACACTCTTGAAGAGACAAGTTCATAAAACCCTCCAGCTAATTAAACCTTAATCTTTAAACTGTGAATCCTCTTGATGATTCATGGCTTTGAGAATGTCGTCACAAAGGCAATAAATCGCTATAATCTCGTCATTCATTTTTTTGGCCGCTAGTCGTCTTTTATCTTTTGTAGCAGCTTTTTTTGCTTAATCCTATAGGTAGCAACTTAGGTTGTTTAACTCAATTTCTGACAACTAAGCCCATTCTAACGATGATTCCTAGATCTGACCGCACCTCTTGACAAAAATTTATAATTATTCGACCTTTAGCGATCGCTATCGGGGGATAGTTGTTTTTTGTCACAGCAGTATGGAGCAGCCTAACTGATGACTATATTTCCAGATTATCGCCCGCAGCAAACCAATCTTGAGCGAGAAATCGAGGGATGTATCCATTGATGGATAAGGGTTGTCGGCTATTGTAGTAGATATGTTTGGAGTCAGTTGAGATAGACAAAAATAGTCAAAATATTTATAATAGAAGATTGGACTAAAATTTTCTGTGACTTGCCCATGTTATTGTCTTGCGCCACCGGTAGCGAACAGTTTTTAGGTAGTGAAGCGATCGCCACTTACGCCACAGCTAAGGCCGTGATCCTGCCGATTCCCTACGAGGCCACCACCACCTATCGCAAGGGTTGTGAAACTGGACCGGCGGCGGTGATTACTGCTTCCCAACAATTGGAAGCTTATGACGAGGAACTTAAGCGGGAAACCTGTTTAGAAGTGGGCATCTATACCCATGATGCGATCGCCGATACCCGTCAGCAACCGCAATTGTCCGCCGAGGAGATGTTAGCCGTCACCACAGCTACAGTTTCGCGTTTAATTGCCGATGATAAATTTGTCGTCGCCGTCGGGGGTGAACACGCTATCACTACGGGAGTAGTACAAGCTTACCGACAAGCTTTATCGGAACCTTTTACTGTGGTTCAAATTGATGCCCATGGCGATATGCGTTTTGAGTACGAAGGCTCCCACCATAACCACGCCTGTGTGATGCGTCGGGTGTTAGAAATGGGTTTACCGACCTTACCCGTGGGAATTCGGGCTATTTGTCGAGAAGAAGCGGAATTAATCGCTAAACAGCAGATTCCCGTGATTTGGGATCGAGATATCGCCGGTGATCCGAATTGGATCGAAAAAGCGATCGCCAAAATTAGCACCGAGAAGGTATTTTTAACCATAGACGTGGATGGCATCGATCCCGCTTTAATTCCGGGGGTGGGAACACCTGAACCGGGGGGGTTAAGTTGGCATCAAACCCTAGGCTTTCTCCGTCGTCTTTTCCAAACTCATCAGGTGATTGGCTGCGATGTGATGGAATTGGCCCCGATTAGTGATTCGGTGGTCTCGGAATTTACCACTGCCAAGTTAATTTATAAGTTAATTGGCTATCAATTTACTGCCTAGGGGCTTGCCTAATTAGGAGCAATCGTGTTATAATAGCGATCCGTGCGGACGTATAGCTCAGTTGGTTAGAGTACATCGTTGACATCGATGGGGTCACTGGTTCGAATCCAGTTACGTCCATAAATTATCTGCCCTAGTCCCGGTCATCGAAAATTTGGGTCTGAAACCCCGTCGTTCTACGACGGCTTTACTGTTAAATATTAGCACATTTACGAAATCTATGCTAAAATGTGAGACATGGAAAAAGCCTATTCGTTTCGATTTTACCCCACACCCGAACAAGA
>NZ_JAPZSZ010000337.1:0-1911 GCF_027532095.1 Microcystis sp. LE19-195.1E | reverse complement strand
GCTTCCACCACCGTCGCATACCACAGTTAAAAAACCATGTACTGTCTTACACAGAGTCCACAGACTTTCGCCCCATTTCAGAAGCCCGATTCCGTGTGTCCCACGGTACGTTGACCGCCTATAGCTTCTTGTACTTGTTGCGCGCGACTTTTTACCCGGCCAAGCTTTTCTGGTCGGAACCCCCTAAGCCGAGTTTTCAAGGTGATGCGCCGTCCACTTGGTTTTCGAGACTGGCCTTTTAATTCTAACGTAAAGCCAACCTAGAACGGCGGGGTTTCAGACCCAAAATTTCCGATGATTACTGATCGCCCTAGGTTGTCTCTTCGTTCAGTAAATGAATAGCGTTGTCCATCAAGCATTGGATGTTCCCTTTGCAGCAATCAGAAGCTCCGACAATGCCTGCACTGCTGCGCTATCGGTTTGAGGCGACCATAGCACGGCTTCAGTGGATGCCAGTTGCTCAAGCAGTACATTTTCCGGATCAGGTTCTCTAGTTGGTTCTAGGCTGCATCCCTCTTCTTTGGCGACTGCTAGGAGCAGAAAGTGAATGAGTCGAAGCTTATCTTGGTGAGATAACTGATTAACTGTGGGCAACAGTTGACTGAGTGACATATTGTTGACTCTGGAGAATACTTCTCTCCATTATAGGTTCGATCGTTATCTCCCCCCAGGGTGCGGTTAGCTTATTGGGAACCATGGTCGGTGGTTATAACGTTCATTCTCTGAGTGAACTGCTGAAATCCGGCGTTACTTTCGATTTTATTAAGTAGTCAGGCAAAACTAATTACCAGCCACAGAGGGCTGAAAGCCTTGCTAGACAAGGATCGCTATGGGTAAATAATTTTACCCAGATACTTACTTAACCCAATCTTAACCCAAAACCAGGCCAGGTGTTGTCAAATCAGAATATGAGAATATGAAGAATGAATTGCTACACAACGAAAGCCCTGCTCTTAAATCAATCCCAAAAATGTTATCGCCTATGAACACTTTTAATGAATTAGAAGAACTGGAAGCTTTTCAGCGCCGTTTAGAGTCTGCTCGTCTGCGTCGTCGTCAGTTGGAAGAGCAGCGCAGACAACTGGAGAATGAATATACTTCCTACGATACACCAGAAAAACTGAAAGGACTGGCAGAAATTGCCGAGACAGCTACTGAATCACCGACTTTTAAGGCAAAATTTTGTCATTTTTATCATCGAAGAGCGACGAGAACGACAGCAGATATAGTGGAAGGGGTGATCGGAATTACCTTTGGCAGCAATATCCCCTTAGCGATCGTAGCCCTAATTATTATTAAACTCTTAAGGATGCTTCTGGAAAACCGTCTTGATGATTATTGCGCTCAGTTTGGAGAAAACGAACCAGAATCAAGATAAAAACCCCTAAGATGTTTCATTAACAGATATTTCAGCTTTTTTGAGCGCAATTTGCCATTCTAAGTCGGCTATTTCTCGATCGAGTTCGACAATTTCACTATTAACTTGCTTTAAATCGGCGATAATTTCTTGTTTACTGCGTTTTCTACCGTAGATAGCCAGTTCATCCTCTTGTAATTTCTCAAGGATAGAGTCTAGGGAACCGGTTAAATCGGCCGAGGGACTATCCATAATACCTAGACGCATCAATACCTGTACCGCTTTGACAACGTCTTGCTGATAAGCTTCTCTAGAGGGGTAATCTTGGGGGTTTTTGAGATTTAAAGCGTCAATGATATTCATATTCCATCTTATGAAGGTTAAATGCGAAACTGTGATTATGTCACACTTAATGGCTCTTCGGTTTGTGTTATGCAATGGACGGGGGTTATAAGGGATGGAACCCTTATAGAGAAAGGCATTTAGCGATTTTTGTCAATTGTTTTTGCTCTAGAGCGAACTAATCAATTAAGTCTCTTGCCAGATAAGGATTT
>NZ_JAPZSZ010000195.1:0-12068 GCF_027532095.1 Microcystis sp. LE19-195.1E | reverse complement strand
AAATTAAGTCTGTGGGGGGTGGGGGGGGTTCCCAGAAGTCCTCGAAATCTTCTTCTATCAGTGCCGGAGAGGTGGCAGTTTCGTCGCTTTTGGCAATCGTCATTTTTTCGGCCTCTCTAGGTGGGAGTATCCATGTTTTTGCTGATTATTGATCCTATGTTACATCAGAATTTAGGAGTCAGGAGATAGATTTTAGGAGTTGAGAAAATTATCTCCGCTTAACAATGATCAAAACTTTTCTTCCGGGTGCGTTATACTGGGCTAACACACCCGACTAATACTAAATCCGTTGAGTATAGGCTACATATCAGGAGAGGCAATAGGCACTCTTGCAATAGGCAAAAGGAGCAATAGATAATCAGTTTTTAATAACCAGATTTAGTATAATATCCTTAAGCTAACCAAAAAACTTGGCTTTATCTTTAACTAATTTTGTCCCGATTCCGGCGGCAATGACCTCAGAGAGAATGCTAATTAAACGATAGATAGCAACGGTGATAAGTACGTTAGCGGCGGGAAAGTTTTCTGTGTCTAAAAGTGCGATTGCTGTGGCTTCAAAAACTCCTAATCCTCCTGGCGCTCCGGGGACAACTAAACCCAATAACCAAGCAAAACTAAAGGTTCCTAAGAGGGGTAAAATCTGAGCGGGGGTAATCATTTTTAATACCATCCAAGCTAAAATAAAACCCGCACCGCGCCACAATAAAAATCCAGTTTCACCCAAGAGGGGAACGAGAGGATATTTAGTTAGATAAACAGGTTCTTGAGCAATCTTTTTCTTTTGGCTAAGGATTTTCAGAGGATAATTTAAAAATTTGGGATGAATGCCGATTAAAATTAATCCTAAAACTAATATCTGTATCCCTAGACTTGAGCTAGATTTCATCCAACCTAAACCACTACCAATAACTGCTATGGCTAAGGCTGCACACACCAGCAATAAAAGTTCTAATAAAACGCTTAAACTAGCGGTTCCCCAATCACTTCCTGCTTTATTAATTGCCACAATGCGAGCATAAAAGTGTCCGATATTACCGGGTAGATATTTTCCTAAATTGGTAATCATATAGATGCCAATTCCTGTGGAGGTTTTAATCGGTTGTTGATAGCTTTTGAGTATCCATGTCCACACCCATCCTGCCCAAATTTGAGCGATAACGGTGGTTACAAGTGCCAAGAAAAGAAATAACCAACCATGATTTTCAATTCTAACTGAGGTAACGTTATCCCAGTTATTTTTAAGATTGCTGAGAACAAAAAATAAGGTTCCCCCAATAATCAGCCAACGTAGAAACTTTTTCAGCATTTCGTTTTTTCCTTTATTCATTTTCTGGGGGGAACCAATCGAGATCAAGAAGATTTTCTAAACTGTAGGGACATTCCCCAGGAAAACTAACTTGATTATCGGTTTTTTCTCTAACATAATTTAAAGCTTTCTGGTAAATACGAGGTAATTCTTGAGTGAGATAATTGCGGGGATTAGTAGTTAAATAAGTGTCGATCTGGTTTTTGAAATTGACGATTTCTGAACGCCAATGACTACGATTATATTCTCTTTCACTTGTCCAAAATTGTAATAATAAACAATCTCTAATAATTTGCTCTAATAAACTGGCAACACGAAACTTTTTTTCGTTTCCCAAGTCTTCTAATTCCTCGATTAAGTTTTCTAAGTCTAAAGCGTCAAATCTCTTCGCTTTTAAGAGTTCGATAGTTTCTTCCAACCAGAGGGAATCATCAATTTCGTAGAGAGTTTTTAAGTCGGGAATAACAGTCATTATCGTCTCCTTTATTCGTAAGGTGGTAGCCAATTAGGATCGAGAAGTTCTTCTAAACTGTAGGGACAAGTATTAGGGAAAGTAACTTGATTTGTTGTCTTTTTTCTCACATAACGGATTGCCTTATGATAAATATTATCAAATTCTTGTTCTAAATATTTCCGTAAACTTGCCGTTAGGTAGGTATTTAATTGATCTTGAAAATTTACCAGTTCTGATTCCCAATGACTTTGATTATATTCTCTTTCCCTTGTCCAAAATTGCAGTAACAAAGCATGACGAATAATTTGCTGTAAAAAACTAGCAACACGAAACTTTTTTTCGTTACCCAAATCTTCTAACTCCTCGATTAAATTATCTAAATCTAAAGCGTCAAATCTCTTCGCTTTTAAGAGTTCGATAGTTTCTTCTAACCAGAGGGAATCATCAATTTCGTAGAGAGTTTTTAAGTCGGGAATAACAGTCATTATCATCTCCTTTATTCGTAAGGTGGTAGCCAATTAGGATCGAGAAGTTCTTCTAAACTGTAGGGACAAGTATTAGGGAAAGTAACTTGATTTTTTGTCTTTTTCCGCACCAAGAAAACTGCATCTTCATAAATATTAGTTAATTCATTTTGTAAATAATTACGGAGATTGGTGGTTAAGCGTCTTTTTAGCTGAATTTGAAAGTTGACTATTTCTAACTCCCAGTGATCCTGATTATATGCTCTTTCCTCTGTCCAAAACTGTAGGAGTAAACAATGTCTAATAATTTGCTGTAAAAAACTAGCAACACGAAACTTTTTTTCGTTTCCCAAGTCTTCTAATTCCTCGATTAAGTTTTCTAAATCTAAAGCGTCAAATCTCTTCGCTTTTAAGAGTTCGATAGTTTCTTCCAACCAGAGGGAATCATCAATCTCGTAGAGAGTTTTTAAGTCGGGAATAACAGTCATTATCATCTCCTTTATTCGTAAGGTGGTAGCCAATTGGGATCGAGAAGTTCTTCTAAACTGTAGGGACAAGTATCGGGAAAGTTGACTTTATTATCGGTTTTTTGACGAACATATCGCACGGACTCAAAGTAAATTTGCTCAAATTCCTGTTCTAGATATTTACGAAGATTTGTAGTTAAATAGCGCTTTAACTGATATTGAAAACTAACTATCTCTGCTTGCCAATGAGCTTGATTATATTTTCTTTCACTTGTCCAAAATTGTAATAATAAACAATGTCTAATAATTTGCTGTAAAAAACTAGCAACACGAAACTTTTTCTCGTTTCCCAAGTCTTCTAACTCCTCGAGCAAGTTTTCTAAATCTAAAGCGTCAAATTTTTTCGCCTTGAGCAGTTCAATGGTTTCTTCTAACCAGAGAGAATCATCAATTTCGTAGAGAGTTTTTAAGTCGGGAATAACAGTCATTTTTTATCTCCTTTATTTGTAAGGTGGTAGCCAATTAGGAGCGAGCAGTTCTGCTAAACTGTAGGGACAAGTATCGGGAAAGTTGACTTTATTATCGGTTTTTTGACGAAGATAGCGAAGGGCTTTTTCATAAATAGTTGCCAAATTATGTTCTAGATAATTTCTTAAATTAGTCGTCAAATAAGTATTAAGTTCATCTTTAAAATTGATAATTTCTGAACGCCAATGAGCCTGATTATATTCTCTTTCACTTGTCCAAAATTGTAATAATAAACAATCTCTAATAATTTGCTGTAAAAAACTAGCAACACGAAACTTTTTCTCGTTTCCCAAGTCTTCTAACTCCTCGAGCAAGTTTTCTAAGTCTAGCGCTTCAAAATTTTTAGCCTTGAGCAGTTCGATAGTTTCTTCTAACCAGAGAGAATCATCAATTTCGTAGAGAGTTTTTAAGTCTAGAATAACAGTCATTTTTTATCTCCCCTAGAATTGGCAATAGTGACCAGTTAAACCGATCACTAAAGCTTTTTTACTGTTTATATACTAGATAATTTTAGCGGAGCGCAGACCGAAAAAGAGACCGAGGGCAATTCCGGTAAAAACGATCAGATAACCCGCCAAAGCAGCAACAGCTAACACAGACATGGTGAAAATCTCCCAAGTAATTTAATCTTTTTTAGCATTGTACCGTTATTCTTGCCCTTCCCCTTCCTCGTCTTCTATATCTTCCCCAAAGCGCTGCTGGGGGGGGATTGCGGCGACAATTGCCTCGATTACCTTGCCGACTGGAACAATTTCTAAGCCCACATCTTCGGGATAAACTTGACCTCTAGGGACAATCGCCCGTTTAAAGCCCAATTTAGCCGCTTCTTTTAATCTTAGTTCCATTTGCGACACTAGGCGCACTTGTCCACCTAATCCCACTTCCCCGATTAAGACTGTGCGCGGATCCACGACTCGATCGCGAAAACTGGCGACAACAGCGATCGCAACTCCCAGATCCGCCGCCGGTTCTTCCACTCCCAACCCTCCTGCGGAGGCAACATAGGCATCTAATTTCGATAAAGGAATGCCGACGCGCTTTTCTAAAACGGCGAGAATTTGCTGTAATCGGTTGTATTCTATGCCCGTGGTCGATCGGCGCGGGGAAGCGTAGCTGGTGGGGCTAACTAATGCCTGTAACTCCACCACAATCGGGCGTGTACCTTCACAGGCTACCACCGTCGCCGTACCGGGGGAAAATTCGTCGCGATTGCCTAAAAACAATTCTGAGGGGTTTTCCACTTCCACCAAACCGTGATCCACCATCTCGAAAATACCGATCTCATGGGTTGCCCCAAAACGGTTTTTCACGGATCTTAAGAGACGATGGGAGGCATAGCGATCGCCTTCAAAATATAACACCGTATCGACCAAATGTTCCAAAACTCGCGGACCAGCGATCGCCCCTTCTTTAGTAACATGACCGACAATCAATAAAGTAATATTCTCCCGTTTTGCCACCTGCATCAAGGCGGAGGTACATTCGCGAACTTGGGCGACAGATCCCGGTGCGGAAGTTAACGCCCCAAAATAAAGAGTTTGAATACTGTCAATTACCGCCACCTGTGGGCGTAGAGATTCTAATTCTCGCAAAATTTCCTCTAAATCGGTTTCTGGCAGAACATAGAGATGATTATCGAGTTCTGAGGTTGATTCAGAGGCTTTTTTCTCCTTGCCATTGCCGTTATTTTCCGACTCCACGGCAACCACTCCCACCCCCAAACGGGCAGCCCGCAGTTTAATCTGTTGTCCCGATTCTTCGGCGGAAACGTAGAGGATGCGCGGTAATCTTTGGGCGAGTTGGTTGGTAACTTGCAGTAAAAGCGTCGATTTGCCGATACCCGGATCGCCGCCGATTAGTACAAGAGAACCGGGGACAATGCCACCACCGAGAACGCGATCGAATTCGCCGTAACCGGAGGGAAAACGTTCCTGTTCATACTGGGTAATTTCCGAGAAGCGCACCGAGATGCGCGGTTGGGGGTTGCGTTGCCCTTTGCCGTTATTTGAGCGACTATTTTGCCATCCTGGGCGATTTACCGCCGGATTATTGCCACCAGCTACCACTTGTTCTTCTAGCGTCCCGTAGGTGTCACAACTGGGGCATTTTCCCAACCATTGGGGAGATTCCGCCCCACAAGCGCTACAGATATATATTGTTCGCGATTTCGCCATGTTTTTTAAGAAAAGTTGAAGAAAAGCGGTTTGGGGATCAATTCTCTTGTCAAATTTAATTAAGTATGATAGGGGGGAAGGAAGACCATAAAGTTATTGATAATTGCCATAAAAGAAATAAAATAGGAAATTTAGGCTTAATGATAACGGCAAAAGGATATTCTATAAACAGGAACGCTCGTTATTTAACTTTAAAATTCATCACACTATTTAACTAAGGAGTGTTAAGTCAGTTGGAGAACCAGAAGGAAAAAATTCTCGTTGTTGATGATGAAGCCAGCATCCGTCGTATCTTAGAGACTCGTTTGTCGATGATTGGTTATGAAGTCGTCACCGCCGCCGACGGCGAGGAAGCTTTAGAAACCTTCCGAACCGCCGAACCCGATTTAGTGGTTTTGGATGTGATGATGCCGAAATTAGACGGTTACGGTGTCTGTCAGGAACTCCGCAAAGAATCGGATATTCCTATCATTATGTTAACGGCTTTGGGGGATGTGGCCGATCGAATTACCGGATTAGAATTGGGCGCGGATGACTATGTAGTTAAACCTTTTTCTCCCAAAGAACTCGAAGCGCGGATTCGTTCGGTGTTGCGTCGGGTAGAGAAAAATGGCGCCCCGGGGATTCCCAGTTCCGGTGTGATTCATATCGGTTCAATTAAAATCGATACCAATAAACGCCAAGTTTATAAGGGGGATGAACGCATCCGTCTGACCGGTATGGAATTTAGTTTACTAGAATTATTGGTCAGTCGATCGGGAGAAGCTTTTTCGCGCTCGGAAATCCTTCAGGAAGTTTGGGGTTATACCCCCGAACGTCATGTGGATACGCGGGTGGTAGATGTGCATATTTCCCGTTTACGAGCCAAATTAGAGGATGATCCCAGCAATCCTGAGTTAATTCTCACCGCTAGAGGTACAGGCTATCTTTTCCAGCGGATTTTAGAACCAGACGAGGAATAGTTCTCAGCTATGGCACAAGCTGATCCCAATCGTATTTTAAGACTGTTACCCCTGTTCGCCGGCATCGTCGGGGGTACGGTATTAATGTTTAATCGTTTTGCCACTGCCGATTTAACCCCATCGCAAGCGCGTTCCGATGTGATGGGAGTGATTTTGAGTGGGGTTTTAATTTTGGTGGGTTTAATCTGGCAAAGAGTTCAACCCCGCTTACCGGATGCTGTGGAATTAATCGGGCGCGAAGGCCTGGAATTTGCCCCAGATTTGCCAGAACAGGTTAAAATTGAGCTTGCTTGGGCTTCCCATTTACTTTTAACTAACACCGTGACAAAATCTCTGATCGTTTATTATCGGGGAGAAGTTTTATTACGTCGCGGTATCTTAAGCCAGAATTCTGAAGTTAAAGTTAGTAATATTATCAAAAGAGTTTTAGAAACCGGTAAAGCCGTTTATTTAGTTAATTTAAATTTATATCCCGCTAAAATCGAGTTTGACTATTTGCCAGAAAACACCCAAGGCTTAATCTGTCAACCCATCGGTAAGGAAGGGGTGTTAATTTTGGCGGCAAATGCGCCGCGCAGTTATACTAAACAAGATGAAATTTGGATCGAGGGAATTGCTGATAAATTAGCCGACACTTTCAGTCAGTTTTAGACGATTTCAGTTGAGTAGGGAAAAAAGATGCCAAGAATCCAGTTTAGCAATCTTCATATCTGGTTGTAGGGCGATTTTGTCCAAAATTGGCACAAAGCAAGAGAATTGCTTGAGTATCGGCGGCGAACATCTAAGAATCTCCCCATGAATTCATCTACTTTTGATCGCTTGATTACCCGCGGCGAAAATTTCGATGCAGTATTAGCGATCGCCAAAGTAACCACTTCTATTCAGATTCTACCAGTTTATTTTCCCTTGATCGCTCCAGCATTTATGCTAAATTTACTGGTAGAATACTGGGGATTTACCCCGCCCACTTCAGTCTGTTAAACTCCACTGTTCATAGCTCTGAAAATTTCACGAACAGAGATTTTTTCGAGCAAACAACCTATAAAAAAGTTGTCTAGCCGTAATTCCTATAATTCAATTACAGCTGCTATTAATTTCCAGCAGGGAGCTTCTCCTTCCCAATTTGCCGAAGAGACCCAAGGCAGACTAAGACTGACGGTAACAAAACAGTTTTGCTGAGGTTGATAGCCTGTATTTAATTTCTCGACAAATACGGGATCAGTTATCTTTGCTTCTGTCAAACTGTTACCATTCGCTGTTGTAATTGTGCCACGCCACTCAAAATTTCCTTTTGAATTTTCTTTTTGATATACTCTAAAACTCTGCACATGAATCAACTGGAGAGTATAACGTTGATTGAAATTAAGGTTTTTCAAATAAGAAGGATTAACATATTTAATTGAATTGTGCAGTATTTTTGTTGGGGTTCTACAATACTTTCCCAAATCATTGATATTGAATCTACCTACACATTTCCATTCACCGGGTAAAACGGAAAGATTTTCCGATTCAAACCCAAAATCATTGCCAGTATCAGCAAGGGGAATTTCGAGAATATCTAAAACTTTTGGTTCTTTATCAGAAATTAGTCTAACTGATCGTGGAACCCTGCCATCTTCTGGATAAAGAGAATCACACACAGGACGAACCCAATTTCCTGAACTAATATCAATTCCAGCGATACAGCGTTCATTTAATTTCCATGAATTAGCAAGACAGACAATTTTTTTCAGAGATGACATATATTGATATTCCCCCATTTCTCCTTTAAATATTCCGCCACTAAACGACGGTGACAATTATGAGGTTTTGCCTCACTACAGAGTAAACAAGCGTTATTAATTACATCTGGAGAAACTTTTGTTTCAATCCTCCGGCTACTAATAAGTTGTCTAAATTTTTGTTCGTATATTGTCCAATCAACTTTTTTCTTTTTATATTCATCAAGAATATCTTGAGTTGGAGCTAAGTCTAAAACATGAACATAGTCAATTCCACCGATGACTTTTAAAAAATATTCTAGGTCAGCTTTTTTACTAAATCCTGCTAACTGGGAAACATTATTTAAACGAGTATCTATAACTCTCTTAACACCAGCTTTTTGTAAGTCATCAAAGAACTTCTGTGCAGTCTTTTGAGTAAAGCCGATTGTAAAGAGATTGATTGTCCTGTTCATCTTGATTACCACTTGTTTCTATATAAGCAATTGCATCACCCTGAAGCTTATAAGCTTTCTCCAAACATTCTGCTTTTGTGAGAAGATTGCTATTTGGCTCGACAAATAAAGAAAGCTGAATTTCTTTTTGATTACTGGCTGAAAAATCGGTCAAACTATGTTTGAACAGCATTCTTTCTTCCAAATGGTCATGAGATTCCAAGTCACCATTTTTTAGAATATGATAAATATCTAAATCGCAATGACGTAGATGTTGACAAACCAGAATCGCTCTATGACATTCAATCGGGTCTTTCTCCGCACACATAAGGGCAATTCGATGTTTTTTCACTCCCTGTAAAATTCGTTCAATTCCATGATTAAAAGCAGATGTTTTAGCAATTTTTTCGTATAAAGCCTTACCATTGACATAACATTCTTCGCTGCTCGGTCTGGCTCCTAATTCCTTGCCCAAAAACACATAGTAAATGCCTTCACTTTTTAAAGCATTTGACAATATTGACTGATTAAAATGCTTGAGAAATCGGCTATAAGGATGAGAACGAACATCAGCAAGGGCAGTTATATTATGCTTCTTAAGTAGAAGCATAAATGAGGCAATTTCGTGATTAGAGTGACCGATGGTGAATAACTGCATCAATATTATTATTCCTTCGATGAAAGCCTACAATAATCATTGTAGATCAACGATTGCCTAGAGAGGGGAACAGACCATCGGGCTAGAAGTGACTCTATAGGCAGAATATCCCAACTTTTAACCCTGATTATCGGTCAGGGGTCGATGTTTCTCGATCAAATCGATCGCCTGGGTGACACTTTCCGGGAAAATTACCACTAAACCACCCTCGGAAACCGTGCTTAAAGCCTTCTCTAAAGCTTCCGTTTCATCGAGAATAACTTCTGGTCGCAAACTGGCATTTTCTTGGCTAATTCCCCGGAGAATTAAATCGGCCACTTCTCCCCGGCGGCGACCGCGAGTATCGTTATCTTCCTTAACAATAATTCGATCGAACATTTGGGCTGATAATTTCCCTAATAAAATTAAATCATCATCCCGTCGATCGCCAGGTCCGCCGACCACGCCGACTTTTTCCCCGGACCAATTGCCGACAAAACCGCCGACGGCTTCGTATCCGGCGGGATTATGGGCATAATCGATTAAAGCGTGATGGTGTCCCAAGTCAAACAGGTTCATCCTGCCGGGGGTCTGGGCCACGGAAGGTTTAAAAGTCCGCACCCCTTGGCGAATTAACTCGATATCGATACCCTGCACAAAAGTGGCTAAACAGGCGGCCAGGGCGTTAGCAATCATAAAAGGGGCCATTCCCTGCATAGTCACGGGAATATTGACGGCTTCCTCGATTCTCAGCGTCCATTCTCCCTCTAGAATCGACAGATAGCCATTCTCATAGATGGCGGCCATGCCACCGCGACGGATATGGTCGTGAATAATCGGGTTATCGGGACTCATGGAAAAATAAGCGACTCTTCCCTTGACTTTTTCGGCCATACTAGCGGTCAAGGGGTCATCGGCATTTAAAACCGCGTAACCCTCGGCGCTAACCACCTCGGCCACAACGCTTTTTACCTTCGCCATTTGTTCGATGGTGTCGATATCACCGATACCCAAATGGTCGGCGGCCACATTTAACACCACTCCCACATCGCACTGATTAAAAGCTAAACCCGATCGCAGGATACCACCCCGGGCCGTTTCTAACACGGCAATCTCCACCGTGGGCTCCTTCAAAATCATACTGGCACTGTAAGGACCGGTGTTATCGCCCTTTTCTACCAGATAATCATCGATATATACGCCGTCCGTCGTGGTAAATCCGACTACTTTCCCCGTTTGTCGGCAAATATGAGAAATTAAGCGGCTAGTGGTGGTTTTGCCGTTAGTTCCCGTAATCGCCAGAATTGGCACGCGACTGGGAGTCCCGGGGGGGAATAACATATCGATAACTGGGGCGGCGATATTGCGAGGTAAACCGCGACTAGGGGCGACGTGCATCCGAAAACCGGGGGCGGCGTTGACTTCTACGATCACCCCGTCCACTTCTTTCAGGGGTTTGCGGATATCATCTGTCACCACATCGATACCGGCAATGTCCAAACCGATTAATTTTGCCACTCTTTGGGCGATCCAGACGTTTTCGGGGTGAATTTCCTCGGTACGATCCACGGCGATGCCGCCGGTGCTTAAATTAGCCGTGGCCCGCAGATAGGCGATCGCTCCTTGGGGTAAAATGCTGGTTAATTCATAGCCCTGTTTTCCTAGCACATTAAGGGCGGTTTTGTCAATGGTTATTTTAGTTAAAACGTTGGCATGACCGTCACCCCGGTTGGGATCCTGATTAGTAATTTCGATTAATTCTTCTACAGTTGAGCGCCCATCACCGACGACGTGAGCGGGGATCCGTTCGGCCACGGCGGCGACTTTGCCATTGATGACTAAAATTCGGTGATCACTGCCTTTATAGTACCTTTCTACGATCACGCTGCGGGTTTTCGAGGCGGCACTGGCTAGATCATAGGCTTCCTCTGCTTCCTGTTGATTTTTAACATCGATGCTGATGCCGCGGCCGTGGTTGCCATCGAGGGGTTTAATCACGATGGGAAACCCTCCCACTTCCTCGATTGCCGCTGGCAATTCATCCAAGTATTGAATCACCGTACCCCGGGGGACGGGAATGCCACCATCCTTGAGGATAGTTTTCGTGCCTTCCTTGTCACAGGCCAACTCAACGGCTAAAATCCCCGAAAAACTGCTTAAAGTGGCTTGAATGCGCTTTTGGTGAACGCCATAGCCCAATTGCACCATGGCACGAGCGCTCAGGAGTAACCAGGGGATATTTCTAGCTTGTGCTTCTTTGACGATGGTTTCGGTACTCGGACCAAGGGCAGCATTATTGCATAAATCGCGTAAATCGGCTAAATCCTGGGACAATTCTTCCTGAGGATAGGTTCCCGTATCGACAATTGATTGACACAAACGCACGGCAGCCCGACCCGCATAACGTCCCGCTTGCTCGTCAACGTACTCAAACACCACGTTATAGACTCCGGGGGTGGAGGTGGCTCTAGTGCGACCAAACCCGACGGGAGTTCCCGCCAGTTCCTGCAATTCTAGGGCGATATGTTCGATAATGTGGCCCATATAAGTCCCAGTGCGGACTCGTTCAAAGAAACCGCCGCGATAACCGGGGGAGCAGTAATGTTCGACTAAACTGGGGAGAACGTCGATTAATCCCTCGTAAAAGCCTGGGATTTCATTCGATGGCTTCTCTGCGAGATCTTCGAGATCCAGACGCATAACAATGAGCTTGTCGCGACGAATACTCCAGTAGTTGGGACCGCGCAGGGTTTGGGTTCTGAGAATTTTCATTGAAAAACTGGGTCTGAAACCCCGCCCTTTAGCGATAGCGGAGGGCGGCTTTATATAAGTTAGCGAGAAACAACTAAACCGTTAGAACGACGAATTAACTGAATCTTGCTAACAGCTATCTGTCCCAATCGTTGACCATTGGTATCGCT
>NZ_JAPZSZ010000093.1:0-1195 GCF_027532095.1 Microcystis sp. LE19-195.1E | reverse complement strand
GGCTCTTCGGTTTGTGTTATGCAATGGACGAGGGTTATAAGGGATGGAACCCTTATAGAGAAAGGCATTTAGCGATTTTTGTCAATTGTTTTTGATCTAGAGCGAACTAATCAATTAAATCTCTTGCCAGATAAGGATTTAGTCGATTTATGCCACCCGATCGAACCATACCAAGTAACGAAGAGCCCTCTATTCTATGTCATTAGCAAACGAGAAACTTCAGACCAAGCTGCCTTCCTTTGCTCAAAAGTTAGTGCAGTCGGGTTATACTACCCTAGAGGAAATCGAGCGCGTCATGGCTGATGAATTAACTTTACCCTCCCTCTCTGCTGCCAATAATCCTGAGATTCCCTCGGATGTTTTCGGGAGAATCGAGGCGATCGAGCAGCTATTACAGGCTCTCAACCGTGAATTACAGTCACTAAAGCGGGAAATTAGCCTAAATTCGCCCACAGCTTCCCCTGGGAGCGCAAATCCGACTATTCTCGACCAGGAGTTGCCTGATTTGACTAATCCAGTCCTTCCTTCCCGAAACTGGTCAACGGACAAAGAAACGATCTTTTCCGCTGCCCCTGTTTATGAGGAGTTAACCGACCCCGGCGATTGGGAACAGTTAAAACGGCAACTAGACCAGAATCAAGACCTGATCGCCTCCTCGCAAGTCGATACTTCTTTTCCTTCCGTCCTCGATCCTTGGTCCTAGTCGGGTAAAATGCTGGGGAAAAGAATTAAAATTTAACCTGGGCAATATTTGAGGACTAAAAAGGAATGACCACAGAATTAGAAACCAAAAAAGTTACTCCTACTCGCTGTTTGGTTGGTGCGGCAATTTCGGCAGCATTGGGGACAATTCTCTATTATCTCACAGCAGCGATCGGTCATTCTTTTTACTCAAAACCAATGGTTGCTCACAGTCCGATCGCCTTGAGAATTGGCAGTGCTGTCCGCACTTTAGTTTTTGGTTTAGCTTCTCTAGGAACCTTTATTTTTGCTTTTGTCACCATTGGTTTAATTCTTTTGGCTATCCAATTACTACTTAAACGCCCTCAACAAATTTGACACTCCCATCGCACTCATGCGAGGGATTCTTCATTCACAGGGAGATGCCTTGCAAAAGCAGTGCCTTTACTTGGTCTTACTCTCCCTCCAGAAGCAGTAGCGGTATGCCCTACCGCCAAAATTCGTAAACCTTCAT
>NZ_JAPZSZ010000183.1:0-11498 GCF_027532095.1 Microcystis sp. LE19-195.1E | reverse complement strand
TTTAGACTTTTTTTCCCTCAAAAAGTGCCGACCATTGGAGTGATTGGGGGGAAAATTCCGGGACTTTTTCCCTGAAAATTAGGTAGTTGACCACCTGAAAATCGATAAAACCCCACACCCCACACCCCACACCCCACACCCTGCCCCCAGGAAAAACTTTTTCAGCAAGCCCTATTTATTGGGGATTTGGTCGGATTTAGCTGGCTGCGGGTACACGGCTGCCGCTAACTCCGGGGACAGGACCACGACGAATGTTGGTTTCCGCTTCGATGGGAACGAATTCAATATGATTGAGGAGGGTAGTAACGAAAGCAAAGAGTAAAAAAGGCAAAGAGAGGACGACGACTAACCCCACGGTAGCGAGGGCGAAAATTTGTCTAGTGCTACTCCAAAGAGCTAGAGTGGAAGCGAGAGTAAGAAAAATAACGATTAACCAAACGATTATTTGTCCGTAAATATCTCCGAAGGTGAGGGTGCAAACCATGCGATAGTTACGAAAATCCTTATCCATAACAGTAAACCCGTAGATAGTCAGTTATTGTTTCAGGGTAAGTCTATAATTGTCAGCTTGGTCAATATTTAAAGGTTTTTATAAACACTTGTTGATAAATCTTTACAATTCTGCGCCGAGCGGGTAGCCAAATCTAGAGGTAAGAGCGGTATTGTTTGGTTGCCCTTCCGGAAAACTAAGTTGCTCTCCTAAGAATTGATAAGAATTGCTAAGAATTAGCAAAAAACTTGCCATAATTTTGGCGAACGCTCTTTACAATTAAGTTAGAAGGGCAAGGAGGAGCAAGCCTAATGAAAACTTTTGTTGAGCGTTATCGGTCTTGGTTTAATTGGACAACCCTAGCCATGGTTGTTCTCGGTTTCTGGTTAAGTGCCAGTTTCGTCATCGATTTAATCATTCTCCCCAGCTTATCCGTAGCTGGCATGATGACACAAAATGGCTTTGCCAGTGCCGGTTACTTGCTATTTGGCATTTTTAACCATCTGGAATTAGTTTGTGCGGCGATTGTGCTGTGTAGCTTTGTTGTCTTCCACCGCTATCATACCTTAATCCATCTCCCCGAACATCGATCGCTTCTATTCGCCGGTGTTCTCTTAGTAATCACCCTAATTTACACCTATTTTCTCACTCCCAATCTGAGCGCTATGGGTTTACTGGCTCCCGTTACTGCGTCGGGAATGTCGGGAGAAATGATGTCCTTGCAGATTGGTTACTGGTTTCTAGAAGTGGTTAAAGGTTTAATAGCTTTTACCCTGTTGCGCTGGTGTTGGCGAGATGCCTTTAAGTTGGCTTAGTTTTTGATGACAAGCGGGGTTCAACCCGCTTTTTTTAGTTCTAGCAATATAATCCGCCTATTTGATTCGTGAACAGAGACGCAGCACAACCATCGAAGCCAAGAATAGAGGTCGTAAATTTTTTACACTTCATTTAGGCGCACTAGGGGATTCCATGGTTGATAACGAACAGGTTTAATAACTTGCTAAGTGGGTGGGTGGAATTAAATATAAGATGAACTTAGGTTGGGTTGAAGCATGAAACCCAACGCCCGCTCATGTTACGCTACCGCTAACCCATCCTACAAATAATTGTGCCTCCCTACTAAGAAAAAATCTAGGGGATTCCATGATTGATAACGAACAGGTTTAATAACTTGCTATCTAAGCATAAATCAGTTACAATTCTTGCAAATTAACTTCGTCTGTGAGGAAAGCTGGAAGTGTTGTTAAAAAAAGCCAAAAGAAACGGCCGTATAAGACACATATTTTCTGGAGGAATTTTGATCACATCCTGTGTGGGGACAGCCATACTTTGCGATCGGGTGAAGGCCCTTCCTTCCCCCTTAGACATTGACGCTGCTTCTATTCGGGTATCCCAGGAAAAAATTATCATTAATTCCCCCGTAGAATTAGAGAGGACAGAAAGAGTTCTGACCACCAATTCCTTCTCGACAACAGAGGGATTAGCCGATAGTAATCTGCCCTCATCCTTAGAAAATAAACCAGAGAAATCTTCCCTCGATACTTTAGCAACAGAAAAGACCAGGACAATTTCAACCCTAGAAGAATGGAAGGCGAATCTAGGGACAACGCAAGCAAGTCAGCTTTTACCAGCAGGAGTTAATAACTCGCCAGAAGTCGAAAAATGGCAAGCACAGGCATCTACCCCCGTTGATCCCAATATTTCTCCCGAATTGCAGCGTTTACGTCAAGAGTTTCTGATTGAGGAACCGCAATTAAGGCAACAAACCCTTTCTGCGAAACTGGCGGAATTTGTGGTTACTCCTAGTGGCAGTATCTCTACTCCCAGCGCTTTTGGAGCGACTTTTGGGCAGATTTTCGGTGGTTTCGGTTTCCAGTCGAGAACCCGTTTTACCAATCAAGCAGATGGTGGGTTAGCCCTAGGGGGTGGTTTGGGAGACCCCCAGAAAATTGTCGGTTTAGATGTAACTCTGGCGATTTTGAGCCTTTTTGGTGATAATGCCGGACGGGGCAGTTTTAGCTTTAAAATTCACCGTTCTCTGCCAGAAAGTTTTGCTGTGGCCCTAGGATTTGAAAACGCTATTAACTGGGGTGGGACAGATGGCAGTAGCAGTATCTACGGGGTGGTGAGTAAATTTTTTCAGTTAACAGAAACAACGGAAGAACCCTTTAGCCAATTGACGCTCTCTTTGGGTGTTGGTGGTGGTCGTTTTCGCTCGGAAGGAGCCATCGAAGATGGGGTAAACTCGCTGGGTGTCTTTGCTAGTGCTGGTTTACGAATTGTTGAACCGGTCTCGGCCATTGTCGAATGGTCGGGTCAAGATTTAAACGCAGGTATTTCCCTGATTCCCTTCCCGAAAGTCCCCTTGACGATTAACCTTGCCGGTGCTGATTTAACGGGCAATGCCGGGGACGGCGCTCGCTTCGTCATGAGTATCGGCTACAATTACTTTTTCCCCCGTTAGTCGGTTTTTAGATTGTCTAATTTAGTTTTTTGAATGAGGATAAAGACCATGTTGATGAAATGGTTGACTAATTGGCAAGTTTCCCTAGTGGCGGCGGTTTTGCTGACCAATTCCCTAGTCTCTCCCGTTATGGCGCAAACCGGCAACCAATCCGATATCACCGGACCAATTCTTTCCACCAGTGATTTTGCCGGTCAAACTATCCCCACCACCACCGTCACGGGATTGGGATTTCAGGGGGGAGAACCGGCTCAAATCTCTGTTAATCAGACGGCTGCTTCTGTGAATGCTCTTTTAGCCAGTAATAATTTAACCTCCCCCACGGGTACCCCGATTCCCGCAGCCGTTCAGGAATTGCTACTGAGCATCTTAACCGGGGATGCACAGGCGGGTAATAATATCAATGCTGTCATTGCCGCTCTTAGCACTGTACCAGGCGCACCGCTAGATCTTATTGAAGACTTATTGAACCGATTAGAAGGATTAACCTCAGATAATACGGTTAATCCAGTTAAATTGCTGGCGGCGGTGCAGGCCTATAATGCGATGATTTCAGCCAGTAACGAAGCATTTCTCAGCAATATCCCCGCAGACATACGAGCCTTTGGAGTATCCTTAGCTGCATTGGTGGAAGCCACTCGCTAACCCGCATTTTCCCTGCTCACTTCACCATAGTCTTCTCGGATTAGAGGGCTGTGGTGAAGGCTCCACCGTGGGCGCGGTGGTTGGCGGTGAGGGAGTTACAGGAGGGGTATTTCTTCCCTCTAAAGATTGTTGGAGCTTGTCTCGCAGTTTTTTGGCAGTATCGGAGTTAGGATTAATTTTGAGAGCTTGTTCGTAGGCGGCCAGCGCCTCTTGGGGGCGTTTCCAGTAGGTCAAGACCAGACCTTTCCCGTACCAAGCTTGATAGAGTTGAGAATCGAGTTGCAAGGCTTTTTCATAGGCGGCATAGGCGAGGGCTAATTGTCCTAACCGCCACATTTTATTGCCTTGATTAAGCCAGTTTAGGGGATTAGTATCGTTATTATTGGGAACTTCAAAAGCCTTGTATAATTCATCACCAATTTCTTGCAAAGATAAGGTATTGGGGGGCGAACTTTCGACATTTATCTGCCCTTGAATGCCAGACTGGGGTGCTAATTTCAAAAAAGTAGTGATGGGAATAGCGAGACTAAAGCCAATTGGCACGGGAACCTTGGCGATTTTTTCGGCTTCATTTTGTCCGTGAACCGCGATGACTCGTCCATTGAGATCCAACACTGGACCGCCACTCATGCCCCCATAGGTGACACTGGTATAAACTATCTCATACCCCAACTCCGGGGGAAATATTTTCAGCAAGGGTGTAATGTCCTTGGGCAGCACTTTCCCCACATTGAACAATCGTTTCCGCTTGCCGATAAATTTCGGATCCGGCCATCCAGAAGCAAAAATAAATTGTTCGTCAGCTACTTGATAGTTAGCCAAGGTAGCTAATTGATAATTTTGGTCGCTCTGAAACTGTACGAGAGCTAGATCTACTCCGGGTAATTTTTTGATGCTATTGTAATCGAGCGGATATTGCTTGCCATCCCAGGTAATAATTTTTAGTTGATCGTAATAGAACTTGCAGGCATCTCTAGCATCTTTACAGATCACATGACTGGCAGTAAGAACAGTATAAACTTTTCCTTCTTTGGCAATAATTGATCCAGAGCCATTAGCAGTAATTTTCCCATTCGCCCCCTCTTCTTCTGAGGGGATTAAAACGGTAATCTTTTCAGCAATTTTTTCTATCTGCTCAGTTGTTGATGCCTTAGCAATCTGAGGAGAAACCACAAACACCGCTATACTAACTAGGGCGGCGGAAATTTTCAAGAAATTGTTGCTCATTCTGGTTTAAAAATACAGTTGAGTGGAATTTACCAGAGGGGTGTGGGAGCGGGATTCTTTTCTCTTGGGGTTGACGAGGATGGAGAAGGAAAATCTTCCCAGAAAGTGGGTTCTCTATGGGTGGGAAGCGGTGGGGGTGACACTGCGGGCCGTTGCCGACTGGAAGCAGATAGAGAAGATGACCCCGATTTTGAAAAAGTCCCGATAGGAATCGCCCAACTTAATCGACTCATTTGTTCCCACAGTGCCGGTGAAGTCACTGTTCCATCAGCAAAAACGTAGGATTTACCCCAGAGAGGATAAGCATGAATCCCGTTAATGCCAATAACTTTACCTTGCCGATTCAGCAGCGGTCCGCCACTCATGCCATTTTTAATCTTATTGGTGTAGCCGATTTGGTAGCCTCTCGAAAAGGATTTATCACTCAAAAGCGACACTTTACCCACGGTGAAGGTAAATCCTTGTTCTGTCGGGCGATCGCCATCGTAGGGAAAGCCAGCGGCGAAAACTTCATCTCCGATAGCGAGATCATCGACATTAGCCAAATCAGCAATAGAATAAACTTGGCTACTGCGAAAAGAAACTAAGCCTAAATCATAATCATTCAACCGAACTGTTCTGACCAACTCACCCCGATGTATCTTGCCGTCAGGGGTTTGTATTTGCCAACCCCGATAGCGATACCGCCCTAAAACATGGTCATTAGTGAGGACTTTGTAGGAAGAACCCTGCTTTTCAACTAAAATGCCCGAACCCCAGCCTTGCCCTGATAACACCTTAACAGTAATTGCTCTGGCTAACTGACGCAGCTGTTGTTCTGAAAGTTGTTGAGAGCTATGGGCATTGGCCTGGTTAGGTTCCAGAGCAGGAGCATAGCTTTGCACAGCAAGCAAAGGTGTGGACAGTCCCAATAATAAACCGCCCACACCAGCCAAAATTCTTTTTATCGCCCGACTCACTTGATCACTATGCTCCTATCTATAGAACTAGAAAAGTTTACCAAACAGCGGGCGTTGGGTTTCCTTGCGTCAACCCAACCTACCTTATCTATAGAACTAGAAAAGTTTACCAAACAGAACCGCCCGATGGTTTTTGGGGCGACTGTTCGGGAGAAGTCTCCGGCAGTGGAGAGGGGGACGAACCGGTAGCCAGATTTGTTTCCACGGGAACGCTTTCTAGGAATTTTTTGAAATGGACAGTGGCAGAATCCGATGAGCTTTCAAACAAAGGACTGCTGCTGGCTCCTTCCCGGATGTCGAATAGCTGTTCGATTTTCTGGGTTGCGTTTTCCCCTCTCTTGAGGGTAAATAATAGGTTACTGCTATTTGCCCGTTCTCGTCCATCACTAGGGGAATAGATGACCGGCAGACCATTGAGATAGCCAGTGGTAATAATATCAATTCCGCCTGGTCGAGCGTTCAGGCTGTTGAATCTTCCAGTTACTTCTTGACACCGTTGCATGGGAGTATAACCGGAACCGCTGAAATAACGAGAAACCCAACGAATCACAGGCTTATATTCATTAGGTCCGACTTGGGCAGCGGTTGTGGGAACTCCTACATAGGGGCCTGTCAGTGGTACAAGACACTCGAATCTGGTTTGAGCTTGGCTCGGTGATTGTAAGGTCAAGGCAGCTCCTACACCAATCAGACCAATAGTCAGAGTTTTTGTCAAAGTTTGTAATTTCATTGTCCTTATCCTAATCCTGCAAAGGGACTCCGTTGTACACTTCAAAGGTAGCTTTTGTTTTTCCGTTAAATAAAAGAAAGCAAGGCCTTTGCAACAATTCTTATTTTTTGGATTAGCTTTTCTTCAAACTCCTTTAAGAGAGCAATCAGATGAGTTCGTTTACCCCAAAGCAGACCAAACTTCTAACTTACTGACCACGCGACGAATCACCTCATCGGTAAACTCACTCATGGTCATTTGGCCCCCTAAATCGGGGGTTTTTTTGCCCTCGTGAATAGTTTCAAAGACACTTTCATAAATTGCCCTGGAAGCTTTACGCGCCTCGCTAGTTTCGATATAACCTAACAAAGCTGCCGAGGCTAAAATCATCGCCATGGGATTAGCGATATTTTTGCCCTCTAAAGCGGGGGCAGTGCCGTGGGGAGCTTCTGCCATAATAGTTTTAACTGCTAAGGTCTCCTCATCAAATCCCAAAACTAAACTTTCGGCCCCGGCAATACTGCCATAGAGTTGCAAGACAAAATCGGATAATAAATCGCCATCGCGATTAAGTGCTGGAATCACCAAAGCTTCGCCGTCGGTTTGTAAAAGTAGGGCAAAAGTTGCATCAATTAACAGGGGTTGATAACGCACTTCCGGATGTCTTTGGGCCGCCGCGTCTAATTCCTCTTTAAACATCCCTTCGTAGGTGGCACTAACGGTGAATTTTGGGCCGCCAAATACCCGCGCCCCGGTTTTTTTGGCCTGTTGAAAGGTAAACTCGGCCACAGCGCGACTGGTAGCCCTAGAAATGCGCGAGGTGCGATAGGCAATTTCATCGCCGGTGGCAGTGGTTTCTCGCCATTCTTTGGCCCCGTAGGCATCATCAACGGCCATGCGGACAATGGCAATGGGAGAATAAACGCCCCCAATCGGACGAATACCGGGGATACGGCGACCGATGCGGAGAATTACCTGAGAATTCATTGCTTCTCTTAAAATAGCGTTAGGACTGCCCACATCTCCTTTAATTTCTGGGGTAATAGTGGCAGCTTTGAGAGCTAATCCGGTTTTTAGAGTCGCTTCAGCGGCCTCGTGAACCACTTGATTGTTACTCTGGCGACGCTGGGCTAAACTAAGATCAAAATCGGCAAAGTTAACCGGTTGACGAATTATCGAGGGTTGCAATACTCTCAGGGCTTCTAGTAATAGTTCTTCTCCAGTTTGGTCGCCGTGCATGACCACAATAGTGGGGATATTTTCAGTCATAATTTTTGAGTTTTAATAAAAATTTTCAAGTATATCTTAATGCTTAATTGACCGTTTAATCGGCTAAAAAAGATACTTTTTACCTTAATTAATTCTGTAATTTTATCAATCTTGCAGAAAAAGATATATAATACCAAATCTGGTTATTAAAAACCGATTATTTATTCTCCCTTTTGCATAAGTGCCTCTTGCATGAGTGCCTCTTGCCTTAAACCCTAATTAATATTATGCCCGATCGCTAATTAAATTAGCAATCGGGCAGTGGTGAGAATTAATTAACCCAAGATTTAGAAAGCTTGTTCAACTTCGGCAATTTCGGGAATCACTTCCCGGAGACGACGTTCGATGCCCATTTTTAGGGTCATGGTGGAACTGGGACAGGAACCGCAAGCGCCTTGAAGACGCAGTTTGACGACTGGCCCGTCGATTTCGACTAATTCCACGTTACCACCATCCGCCATCAGGTAGGGGCGCATTTCATCTAAAACTTGTTCGACGTTATTGGGAGTCAGTGTTAAAGACATAATCAGCTTCTGGTCAGAGATTTATTACAGTGTAAGTAAGTGGTTTCAATTAAATTGAAGATAGATCTTGTCTTTGATCCCCCCTGCCCCCCTTGATAAGGGGGGTGCCGATAGGCGGGGGGATCCGACAATTTTTAACACCCACCTACTTAGTTACTTCGATCCTAACGCTTTTTGGGCGGGGATAACCCTTAAGATTCTAAAAGCTGCAGATTGATAAAAGTAAATTCTGTGGTGGATTTTTCGCCCCCGGCATCGATTGCGTTAATTACTTGACAGGAGGGTAAATAATAATTACCGATTTTTTCGTAGGTTTCCTTAAAGTCACGTTTTCCCTTTAATTCATCGGTTTTAGCATTGCGGAAAATGGCATTATAGCGAATAGAAATATAACCTTCTCCCGTATCGAGACTTTCCTCGGTATTAATAGTAAAAGCCATCGGTCCCATGACTCGACTGACTTGACAGATTTCCTGGCCGCGGACTTTATAATTAGACCCCATCGCATCGCCGGTGACAAGAATTTCTACCGCACCGGTGGGATCATCTTGCCCGAAATTAAACTGGTTTTTGCCGTGGGAAGCCTCAAAATTGCCTCTTTTACGGTGAGTAACGATGTCGCGCATTTGATTATAGATACTTTCTTGCACTTTCTCGTCATCAATGCCCGTTACTTCCACACTATAATCGGCATTAACTTGAATTTTGCCCGTATAGACTTCCTCCCCTTGGGTGAGGATAATATCAGCAGTGTAACCGGGGAATCGTTCATCCCAAGTGTAACGGTTTTCGTAGGCGGAGCGGAAAATATCTCGGGCGTTCGTCGTGGCTACAGTCATAATCGCTTTACTTGTGTTGATAACTCCATTTATATCATTGTCGCTGATTTTTTCGCCTCTGGCCGAGATTTCTAGAAAACTAGATGAATTCCACAGCTTAGGGAAAAGTCAGTTAGAATGGGTCAATGACCCGTCCCTTGCTCGATTGCCATAAATCTAAATAAGCAAAAAATAAACATGAGCAATTATGACAAAATTAAGTCCAAAAGTTACCGCAATTATTCGTTCTGGTGAACAACAAGGATATGTAGGTGAATGCGTGGAAATTTCGATTGTCACCCAGGGAAATACCTTAGATGAGGTGGTTAATAATCTCCAAGAAGCCATTTTACTGCATTTAGAGGGAGAAGACCCCAGGGAGTTCGGTCTAGTTGCCAAACCTTCTCTACAGATTATATTTGAGTTACAGCCAGAATATGCCTAAGCTGAAACAACTATCCGGCAAAGACATTATCAAAATTCTTGATCGATTTGGTTTTACTATTAACAGTCAACGAGGAAGTCACATAAAATTGCGTCGTGTCATCTCGGAGAGAAAGGAGACTTTAACTATTCCCAATCATCGGCAACTTGATCCCGGAACCTGTTACGCTATTTTTAGGCAAGCAAGTCAATATATTCCAGAATCAGAGCTTTATCCTTACTTCTATGACTTATAGAAAAAGTTAGGGGGTTCCCGGGGGCGTATCGCGATAGTATTTGATCATCAAAAAATCGGGCTAAAATAGAAAAAACTCACCCTCAGCGACCAAGGCGATGGCAGAAGAAACGGCGAAAATCAAGCTTTATCGGAAAACCTATCAACTTCCCCAACTAAATCGCCCCGATTTATTAATTTTGCAGGATCAGATTCAAGAAAGACAGCAACTGATTAAAACCGGAAAACGGGTCCGCAATACATGGTTAGGATTGAGGAAAAAAGAAGAACCCCTCAATTTCGAGGAAACTTTTCAAGAATTGGAAAGGTTAGTCAAGGACTATAACCAGTTAATCAGATTTCTCACCGACCATAAGGATGAATACCGGCGGTTTTTCCAGTCACTGACCGAGGAAATCAAGGAGGCAGTGGCGGTTAAATGCCAGAAATTGGCGGAAACAGAGCGAAAACGCCAATCTTTGGAGAATAGCATCGGCTCGGCCGACCTGCGAGATACCCTGAGACTACAGAAACAGCAGATTTTCCGCACCGTGATTCTTGTTGGTCGCGCCAGCTTGCTCATGCTCAAGAAAATCGACCTAATCAGCGAAAGTATCCAGAAATTAGCTGAAGATCAGGATACACAAAAACAGGTTTTCTCGAAAATGATCGGCGAGTTGAACGGGTACAAACAAGTGTATCAGTTGCAGCTGGAGTTAGATAGTCTGGAAAAAGAAGCGATCGAAATGGCCAAAGTAGCCATTAATCTAGAACAATACCTAAAACCAATTATCGGACAGTTTCAAGGCTTAATCGATCGAGTAGTGACCATTGACGGGGAACTTTCCCGCAGTGTCAGCGAAGTTGAATCCCTCGTCCAGAACATTCTTAGTTCCGAATCGGCCGTATCTTTCCGCAAAAACGAGAATCTATCGGCTAGTTTGCTCAATTTCCTCGTCACCAGCGAAGAAAAGCGCGACCGTTTAGCGATCGCATTAGAGCGAGCCGAGCAGGAAGGATGGCAATGGACAGACGTGGAAATCCCCGACGAGGAAATCGAACTCGAAACCGCCATTCAACGCATCAACAACCATGTAATCGAGAGAGTTGGGAATTTTAGCACCTCCGTCGTCGGTGACTCTCCTATTCCTCCCCCTCCTCAACAAAAGACACTCCTAGACAATAAAACTTCATTTACCGAAAACCTACCCAATGGGATAACACTGGAGATGGTGAACTTACCAGCAGGTGAATTTCTTATGGGATCTCCTGACAGTGATTCTGATGCTCAAAGTAGAGAAAAGCCTCAACACCAAGTTAAAGTCAACAGTTTTGCGATTGGGAAATATCCAGTGACTCAGGCACAATATCAAGCAGTAATGGGAACAAATCCCTCTGAGTTTAAAAACAATCCCCAAAATCCAGTAGAAATGGTTAGTTGGGAGGACGCTCAAGCCTTTTGCAAAAAATTGAGTCGAATAACCGGAAAAACCTATCGCCTCCCCACGGAAGCGGAATGGGAATATGCCTGTCGTGCGGGGACAACCACTCGCTTTTATTTCGGTGATGATGCTAATCAGTTAGGAGATTACGCTTGGTAAGCTAAAACGCACTTAAACCACCTAAAATAGAAATAGTAATTTTAGAAAAATCCTACTTATGCCAGCCAAAGATTTCCTAGACTTAGAAGAAAAGAAAAACTTACAAAAAGCTCTTAAAGAAGAAGAAAGAGCAG
>NZ_JAPZSZ010000017.1:0-15551 GCF_027532095.1 Microcystis sp. LE19-195.1E | reverse complement strand
GGGGATAGGGGGGAAAATTCAGGTACTTTTTCCCTGAAAATTAGGTAGTTGACCACCTGAAAATCGATCAAACCCCACACCCCACACCCCACACCCCACACCCTGCCCCCAGAAAAGCTTTTTCAGCAGCCCCTAATTAGGACGGGTAAATTAGTCAATTTCACCAACAACGATGATCTTTTTTTTGTGTAGTTTTATTGCAAAAAAAAAGTTTTTTTGACAAAAAGCACAAAGTATGATATGAACCCAACGTATTTCTGGCTGCCAGTAGTTATTGCAGAGTAGGATGGGGAGAAGGGAGAATAAATAAAAATAATCCGCCTGACTGGAAAGAGGGTGTAGGGTGTGGGGTGTGGGGTGTAGGGAAGGAAACCTCTTTCATCTGTGGTGGTGAAAATTTTTTCATCAGGACTGACGCCTGACGACCAACGCCTGACGACCGACTCCTAACCCCACCAACCAACTTTTTGCCGCAAACCCTAGTTATGTCTGATTTACGTCAATATGCTCCGGCAACAGAACGCAATCGTCAGCCGATTTTAGAAGTTCTCAGCCAATTTTTACCGAAGACTGGGAATATCCTAGAAATATCTAGCGGCACGGGTGAACACGCTGTTTTTTTTGCTCCTCGTCTTGCTCCTTGTCGTTGGATTCCCTCGGATTGTAACCCTCTGGCTCTAGATAGTATTCGCAGTTGGTGCGATTATTGTCCTAGTTCTAATCTCGATCGCCCCCTATTTATCGATGTTCATCAGTCAGTTTGGGCGGTAGAGACGGAAAATATCGTTATTAATGCGATTGTTAATATTAACATGATTCATATCGCCCCTTGGTCCGCTTGTTTAGCGTTAATGGCAGGAGCGAGTCGCATTCTCGGTTCGGGGGGAATTCTCTATCTTTATGGTCCCTATAAACGGCAGGGAAAACATACTTCTCCTAGTAACGAAAGCTTTGATTTTTCTCTCCGTTCTCAAAACTCTACTTGGGGAGTTAGGAATTTAGAAGATGTGGTGCAAGCAGCGAGCGATCGAGGTTTACAATTGTTAGAAGTAATTCCTATGCCAGCTAATAATCTCTCGGTTTTATTTCAATTGCCTTAACTGATAACTGATAACTGATAACTGATAACTTATTTCCAACCAGCGCGATTCATTACCTGTACCGCTTTGGCTAAATTAGGACCATAATTAGCCACGCTAACTGTATCTTCTTTCCCGCGTCCGAGTTTTGCTAGGAAAGGGTCTAAAGCAACCCCTGGAACGACGGGATATTCTCGATTACCCTTAGCAAAAAAGTTCTGTGCTTCATTGCTAGAAAGATATTCTAAAAATTTAATGGCCGATTCTCGATTGGGGGCAGTTTTAATTAAACCACCACCGCTAATATTAACGTGAGTGCCGCGGCCTGCTTGGTCGGGGAAAATTACGCCTACTTGGTCATAAATTGCCCGTTTAGCGGGGTCTTTTTCTTCGGCATACCCCGCTAAGTAATAGGTGTTAGCTAGGGCTAAATCGGCAATTCCTGCGGCTACAGCTTCGATTTGTGCCTTATCATTACCCTGGGGTGGACGGGCAAAATTAGCCACTAATCCCCGACACCATTTTTCTGCGGCTGCTTCTCCTTGGATGTCGATTAACCAAGCGGTAAAAGATTGACTATAGATGTTACTGGATGACCGGGTGACGACTTTTCCTTTCCATTTGGGATTGGTTAAATCTGCATAGGAATCGATTTCTCTGGGGTTAACTCTGTCTTTGTTGTACATAATTACCCGCAAGCGTTTACTAAACCCGAACCAGTGACCTTTGGGGTGACGCAAATTAGCAGGAATTCTTTGGGTAAGAATGCGGGAATTGACGGGGGCAAAAATTCCCTGTTGGTCGGCGCGCCATAGTCTCCCCGCATCTACCGTCAGGAGTATATCGGCAGGACTATTGCTGCCTTCGCTTTTAATCCGTTCGATTAATGGGTCCGCTTCCCCTTCCACGAGGTTAATTTTTATTCCCGTTTGTCGGGTGAAGTTGTCATACAATCGTCGGTCGGTGTTGTAGTGACGGGAGGAATAGAGGTTTAATTGTTTAGTTTGGGCGGAAACTTCGTTTATTTTCCCTAATTGACCCACTGCTACCGCTAAGGTGGCTGTTCCCGCGCTTAGAAAGACTCTCCGAGTTATTTTATCGTTCATTGCTCGATTCGTGGCAAAGTTGTCTTTTCCTATTGTACATCTATTGAGAATAATTCTTATCTGCGGGAGAAATTATTTGTCGGACTAGGGCGGTAGAGCGGGTAAAATCGAGGTAAAATCAGGGTTTTTTGTTTTGATGGGGCTAATAAATCCTCGAATCTATCGCTAGTTAAGTTCAATAAGCCCAAAATGTTACCCTAAGCTCGATCGAGGGTATTGTGGAATGAGAGCAACGAGAGTGAAAGATAATGATCAACAGTAATCACCAACAAGCGATCGAGCTAATGTTAGCATCGGAAGACTATAATCAGTTATTGTTATTTTGTCAACAAGCGCTCGCGGTTCACCGGAAGTGACTGATTATTATCCCTATCTGGGATTAGCTTATCTGCTGCTAGAGCAGCAAGCAACAGCGCAAGAAATTTGGTTATTTTGGCTATTACAATCAGAGTCTAGTCAAGATTTAATTATGCTCCTCAAAAAAGAGATAATTAGAAATCTCGATTGCTGGCAGTTTGGCCAAGCTAAATTAATCTATCTTCAGTGGCTAGAATTAGAGGAAATAGAAGGGGATGAAGAGATAGAAAATTATGCCCTGACTGCGATAAACTCCTGTCTTCAAGAGGTGCAAGAGGCAATTAATCGGCGAGAATATACTTTAGCTGAGGACTTTTACTTAAGAATTTTATCTTGGCGTGAACAATTAGCTTACATCTGGCACGATTTAGGATACTTATACTATATAATTAACCGACTAACAGAATCTTTTACCTGTTTAGCACGAGCCATAGAATTAGAGGAAAATCAAGCCTTATATCATTATACCATGGCCATGGTGCTAGAAAAACAATCACGTTTAGATACAGCTTTATCAGCTTATCAAAAAGCGATTGATCTCAATGCTAATTTTGTCGATGCTTATAATAAACTGGGCAATTTATTTTATCGATTAGGGCAGCTAGAGTCAGGCGAAAAATTCTATCAGCAGGGAATTAATAACCAGGGTGATTTTTATCCTTTCTATATCAATTTAGGCAATGTCTATTTAGTTAAACAAGCTTGGACAGAAGCAAAAAATGCTTATAAAACTGCCCAACAACTGGCAGGAGATAGACGAGAAATTAGTCAAAATCTCTCCCTTTGGGAAATTCTGCAAGCTGACCAAAAAAGAGCGAATCTTTATTCAGGTGATTATTTTTATCAAAGAAAAATCTATCAATTAGCATTAAACTATTATCAAAAATTATTAGCAATTAAAATAGAGGACAGCAATTTTTATTTAAATTGCGCCCATTGCCATCTCATTCTTAAAGAAGAAAAACAAGCTTTAGAAGTGTATAAAAAAGGCATTAACTATCATCCAGAAAATATTGATTTACATTTGCGCCTAATTTGGTTACTACAAAATAATTATCCGATAGAGGTGGCAATTCAAGCAACTAAATCAGCTTTAGAGTATCTTCCCGATCACCCATCCCTGAAGTTAGAATTAATGCGGTTAATGCCGATAGTTTACACAACTCAAGCAGATATTATGCTATATCGATCAAACTACGAGAAACGGTTAGATAATATCTTGTCCAATCTTGATTTAACCACTAATAATCAACAACAGGAGGCGTGGAAAAGTATTGGATTAAGAACTAATTTTTATCTTCAATATCAAGCTAAAAATGATTTAGAACTACAAAAAAAATATGGAGAATTAGTTTATAAAATTACCTCAGCCAACTTTCCTGATTGGGTGAAAAACCTAACCATGCCTACGGGAAAAATTCGCCTTGGCTATATTTCTGCTCACTTGCGTCATCACACGGTAGCGAAACTCTTTCAAGGATGGTTGCAGTGGCGAAATCGAGAACAATTTGAAATTTATTGTTATGGAATAGATATTAATAAAACCTTCGATAATTTTACGAGAGAATATCAAGAGCAAAGTGATTATTTTTATCAGTTTGATAATCTGGTCAATATGGAAACAATTGCCCAACATATTTTAGATAATCAGTTACATATTCTAGTTTATTTAGATATTGGTATGGATGCTCGTACTACCCAACTAGCAGGATTGCGTTTAGCTCCAGTATAATGTGTAACTTGGGGTCATCCCATCACCTCAGGATTACCAACCATTGATTATTTTATCTCCAGTGAATTAATGGAACCCGCGCAGGGAGATAATCACTACAGTGAAAAATTAATTCGCTTATCCAATTTAGGTATTGCCTATGCCAAACCTTCCCTTCCTCTCCAGAGAAAAACTCGTTTAGAGATGGGATTAGCCGAGGATAAAATTATCTATTTAAACTGTCAGAGTTTATTTAAATATCTGCCAGAAAATGACGATATTTTTCCGAGAATTGCCCAACAAGTTCCCAACAGCCACTTTATTTTTATCTGTCATCGTAGCGAATTTGTGACCCATTGCTTTCAGTCGAGATTAAGTCAAGCTTTTAATAGGTATGGACTCAATTGGCAAGATTACGGGGTAATGATGCCACAGCTAGAACAAAATGATTATTTTCAGCTTAACTTATTAGCAGACATCTATTTAGATAACTTAAGTTGGTCGGGGGGAAATACCACCTTAGAAGCAATTGCCTGTCAGCTTCCAGTTGTTACCTGTCCGGGGGAATTTATGCGCGGACGACATTCCTATGCTATCTTGAAAAGATTAGGAATAACCGAGACAATTGCTACGGATAAAAATCACTATATTGAAATTGCTATCCGTTTAGGTTTAGATAATCAATGGCGACAAACAATCAAAGATTATACTAAAATGAATATCGATACAGTATTTAACGATCGAACCTCTGTAGAAAGTCTAGAAAAATTTTATCAATCTGTAGCAGGAGAGGGTAGATAAAACTTTGGGGATACATAGGGGTTGCTGCAAAAAGTTTGTTGGGGTGTGGGGTATGGGGAAGAAAACCACATAAAGTTCATTTTGTCAAGGATTTAAGATGCTCTTACCCTGGGTTTAATCCTCTTTCCCAAAAATGATAAGGATTAGCAAAATAAAAATCTGCTCCTAGTTTCTGACTCAACTCTTGATGTCCACAAAATTCTTTTGCCTTGTCACAAAGGTCGGTTTTTCTTTTGTCAGGGGGAATCTCTTGGAAAACTTTTTCGGTGACAAGGGTTGATTTCCGATGCGGTTTTGTTCTTGGCCAATGCTGCCACGCTTATTTTTCGCTCCGCTTCGACTCTTTCTTTTTCCTCGTCTGGCCCTATAGGTATTCTTGATGCTCTCCATAGTCTCGATAGTTGACGATTGGCCACCTTGCCAAGAATTAGTGATAAAATTACAATATAAACAGTAATTTTTTCCCCCAAGCATAATCCCTCACCCCCAATAAAATTATGATGCACGGTTTTATTCCCCCACATCGTTATTTTCCCTATCTTACTTGGACAGATATAGATTCAATGCCAGATAAGGAAAATGTGGTAATTATTCAACCCATCGGTGCGATCGAACAACACGGACCCCATCTACCTATTGCCGTCGATGCTGCCATTAGTTTAGGGGTTTTAGGCAAAGCTTTCGAGAAATTAGATACAAACATCGCCGCTTTCGCTTTACCCTGTCTCTACTACGGAAAATCTAACGAACATTGGTCTTTTCCCGGCACGATTACCCTCTCGGCAGCCACCTTATTAACCCTCATTCAAGAGATAGCTGAAAGTCTCTATCGTTCGGGTTTTCGCAAGTTAGTATTAATGAACTCCCACGGCGGGCAACCGCAAGTTATGGAAATTGCCGCTAGGGATATTCATCAACAATATCCCGATTTTTTAGTATTTCCTTTTTTCACTTGGCGAGTTCCCCATAATGCGGCTGAATTATTCTCGGAATATGAATTAGAATACGGTATTCATGCAGGAGATGTGGAAACTAGCATTATGTTATCATTACTGCCAGAACAGGTAAAAATTGAGCGGGCCGTCCGAGAATATCCTCAAGGTTTGCCAGAAAATAGTTTGTTAACTATGGAGGGAAAATTACCCTTTGCTTGGTTAACTAAGGAATTAACTAAAAGTGGAGTGATGGGAGATGCTACTAATGCAAGTAAAGAAAAAGGCGATCAATTATTAGAATCTGTTGCTAATGGTTGGGTACAGGTGATCGCTGATGTTTATCAATTCCGTCAACCGAAGTTATATTAATAGAAGATTAATTAGAGTTGTTAATAAGCTGTACTGCATTTAACCTGCCTATTGGTAATTTTAGTACAAAGGATAAAACTCCATCTCCCTTCTCCTTTGATTCAGTAATTTGCTCACCATCTTCCCTTAACATAAATAGAGGAAATTTTAACCAGATAAGAGTATTTTTTTCCATAATCATTAATTTCAATCATGAGTTTTATCCCTGAGGTTGTATAATTTTTGTCCACGGTAACAAAAAGAAAAGAAACGACATTTTTTACCATATTTTTTCTGGGGGATAAGAATTGAAAACAGAATCAACGACTAGGATAATTATGGGCTGCTGAATAAATCTAAAAACCTTGTTGGATAAGGCTTTTAGACTTTTTTTCCTCAAAAAGTGCCGACCATTGGAGGGATCGGGGGTAAAATTCCTGGACTTTTTCCCTGAAAATTAGGTAACTGACTACCTCAAAATCCGTAAAACCCTACACCCCACACCCCACACCCCACGAAAAACTTTTTGCCGCAAACCCTAGCTAAATCGGACAGCAAGCTAACTCAGCAATTGAAGCGAAAACTCTGCCATTCTCTAGGATGCCATTCCGGGTTAATCTGGGTTTCGGACGCAATTTTTCGATGACTAAATTTTAAGAGGCAGTATGGAACGCACTTTCTTAATGATTAAACCCGACGGTGTGCAGCGCAATCTGGTGGGGGAAATTATTCAACGCTTTGAAACTAAAGGTTTTACGCTGGTTGGGTTGAAAATGATGCAGGTTTCTAGTGAATTAGCGGAAAAACACTACGCTGTTCATAAGGAAAGACCCTTTTTCCGTTCGTTAGTCGATTTTATTACCTCCTCCCCCGTGGTGGCCATGGTTTGGCAAGGAGAAGGAGTAATTGCCTCCGCTAGAAAAATTATTGGCGCCACTAATCCCCTCAATGCTGAACCGGGTACGATTCGCGGTGATTTTGGCATTAGTGTCGGACGCAATCTTATCCATGGGTCCGATGGTCCAGATACGGCCAAAGATGAAGTTAGTCTCTGGTTTAGCGATGCAGAATTAGCTAATTGGACTCCCGCAATCACTCCCTGGGTGGTAGAATAAACCCCTTTGAGGCAGTCAGGAGCCGGTCGTCAGGAGACAGGAGACAGGAGATTGCTTTTATTTATTCTCCCTTCTCCCCTCTCCCTTCTCCCCATTTCCCCAACCCCCTAATATTCGGAAATTATGACCGTAGAATCCAGCTTACAACAGTTAAAAAGAGCTTCATCGGGACGATTACCCAGCAGTTACGGGGTCTATTTTAAGAATACCCTTGTGGCCCTCTGTCATGCTCTTGAAGATCATATCTTGCAAACTAGCAGCCCAGATAGTACAAATAAACCACTGGTCTTAGTCACCTTTCAACAGGGAAAATGGTATTTACAGGAAGCTGAGCGCTATTTAGATATCGCTCGCTCTTCTCGTCATATTGCGATCGCCGCCGTGGCCGATAGTGGTTTTTCTGAGCATAAAACCGGCAGTTTAGAGAATGTTTCGCTAGTGAACTTAGATAATAGCGATAGTTTGGTTAATGAATGGAATTTAATCATTCTTTCCCCCGATTACGCCTCCATGGTACTCTGTCATGAGTTATCCCCAGAAGAATACCGGTCCGATAGTCAACCCCAAATAGACACGGAGCGAAAATTCTACGGTTTATGGACATTCGATCGCGATTTAGTCGAAAAAGCCGCTAGGATCTTAATTGAGCGTCTGCATCCTTATAATCCCAGTCTAGCGGCCGATTTAAGCAGACAACAGCAGGAAATTAGTCAAAATATTAATCCCATTGCCACGGATTTAACGGGAGTAGTCTCTCGCATTGTCACCTATCTGCAAACCAGTCAACAGCAGTTAGTCACCGTCAGCAGACAAGCGCGAGAATTAAGCGACTTAGAAGGACAAGCATCCCGTTTAAATAAAAATTTGGCCGCGAATAAACTGCAAGCTTTTCTCAGAATGGCTCAAAAAGTCGATGAAAGAGATATTGATAATCCCCTTGCTTCCCTACAGGTGGCTGCTTTAGCGGAAATGTTGGGACAATTGCTCGATTTACCCACCCTGAGATTACGACGCTTACGATTAGCCGGTTTATTATACCGCATCGGTCTAGCGGAGGCTCCGATCGAAGTTTTTAGACAGCGTGCCAGTCAGTTAGAGGGAGCAAATGCGTTATTTTGGCGGGATAGATCGGTGTTAGGCGCACAATTACTCGCCACTATGCCCGAATTAGCTCCAATTCAACAGATTATTTACCATGAGTTTGAATACTGGGATGGTAGCGGTGTTCCCAACGGCTTAAAAGGGGAAGAAATCAGCCTAGAGTCGAGAATTTTAGGATTATCAGCCTATTTTCAGGAATTAACTCAACCGCGAGGCGACCGACTAGCTCTAGATTTAGGAGAGGCCCTAGAGCGCTGTCAAAATTATAGCGGGATTCGTTTCGATCCCGCTTTGGTAGAAAAATTAAGTTCGGTAATTCGTCTGTGCGAAATGGGATGGATGCAATTACCCGATCGCCCTAGTCAAGTCCCCGCCGTCTGGTTAGAATCAGTTTAGGATTAGACTCCGATTAAACTCTGCATGGCACGTCCCATATTAGCCGGTTTAAAAGCTGCCATGGCCGCGGTCGGTTCATAGCCGCAATGTACCATACAATCGGCACATTGCGGATTGCCACTGGCCCGACCGTAGTTATCCCAATTGGTTTCTTCTAAAAGTTCCCGAAAGCTTTTGTAATGTCCTTCGTTGAGCAGATAACAGGGTTTTTGCCATCCTAAAAGACTATAGCTAGGACTACCCCAAGGGCTGCATTCATAGTCTTGTTCACCGATGAGAAAATCGAGAAAGAGAGGATTATGGTTAAAATTCCACTTTTTCTGGCCTGATTTCCAGGGTGAGAGAATTTCTCGGAATAAAGCTCTGGTTTGCTCCCGTTTTAAGAAACTATCTTGATCCGGGGCCCACTCATAACTATAACCGGGGGAAATCATCATACCATCGATACCCAAAGTAGCGAGAAAATCGAAAAATTCCTGCATTTCTCGCGGCTCTGTGCCTTCAAAAACCGTGGTATTAGTAGTAACCCGAAAACCTCTCGCTTTCGCCGCTTTAATCCCTTGTACTGCCTTATCGAATACTCCCTCCCGATCCACACAGCGATCGTGATGTGCTTTGAAACCGTCCAGATGGACACTAAAGGTAAGATAGGGTGAAGGAGTAAATTTATCCAGGCTTTTTTCCAATAACAGAGCATTGGTACAGAGATAGACAAATTTTTTTCTGTCCACTAACCCCTTGACAATTTCATCGATTTCTGGGTGTAAAAGCGGCTCGCCCCCGGGGATGGAAACCACGGGAACTCCGCATTCTTCCACCGCTGCGAAACATTCTGCCGGGGTGAGATGATTGCGGAGGATTTCCGGGGGATGTTGAATCTTACCGCAGCCAGTACAGGCTAAATTGCAGCGAAATAGCGGTTCTAGCATTAAAACTAAGGGAAAACGCTTTTTTCCTGCTAGACGCTGTTTCAAGATATAGGAAGCAACCACTAAAGCTTGTTGCAGTTGGACAGCCATTTGCTCACACCAAAAGGATTCTAAGTAATTATAGACTGTTAGCAGGGCATCAAGGCATAGGGGCCTAGAAAATGGCAAAATAAATAAAAGCTGAGGGCTTTTTTGGCTGTTTACTTTATCACTGGATAGATTATGAGTTCTTTAGGCGATCGCTTCAAGAAATTTGCGGGAAAAACTCGCTATGTGGTCTGTCGCTTATTTTTGCATCTCTACGGCCAAGAAATCGCACCCCTGATCGGTATCCTTAATCGTGCCGGCCGGGAGGCGATCGATTCCGAAGGCGATTTAGAGGTCATGGGAGAGGGTTTAGTAGAAATTTGTCAAAATCTGCTGCAGATGAACCTCTATTGGTTTTCTGTAGCTAATGAGGGCGATGTTTTTTGGAATGAGGGGGAAGCGGGAGACTACCTTAACGAACTGTTTACCGATTCCGCGGCCAGATACCTAAGTGAATCGGTGTCTCTGGAAGTGGGGGAAAAGGAACCCTTGACTTTACCCGTCACCGATAACTTAGTTGTTATGATCACAATAGCATTCGAGGGTGAGAGTGCTGCTTTAGAAACTAGCCTAGCCGATCGAGAGGCCCTGGAAGATGGTTTAAAATCAATAATTAACCTCCACTACCAAGGTCGGCTGCGTGCGATTCAGGTACATTTTTCTCCTGCTCAATTGGGAGATGAATTGACCAATGAGCAACTATTACTCAATTTCCCGGAATTGCTGCCTTTATAGTCTTAATTTTGCCCTTATGCTGCGCCAAGTAACGACAATCCTTTTAATTCTTACCCTTTGTTGCACAACGGTGGCCTGTGGTTCGTCGTCAAATCAAACTCAGTCACCGTCAGCTAATAACAGCAGTGTAAGACAAGAATCCAATCAGGTTAGTAGCGGTCGCTACGAGGTGCAACAAGCTACCTACGATGACGGAGATGGCACTTATACCTTAATGCTGTTAAACACCCCTGCGGGGACTTCTCCCCTCTTTCGCAGCACTAACCTCCAAATGGCTAGATTAAGCGATGAAGCTATCGCTAAAGGGGAAAAAACCGCAGTAGAAATCAACGGTGATCAGGCTACCCTGTACATGACCGAAGATTTTAAAATCGAGTATGTCCATAATGTCACGGAAGTGCGGAACAATCCTCAAACCGGACAACAGGAAACCGTGGTGATTCGGCAAGAATCGAGTTTTTGGAGTCCTTTTTTTGGTGCTGTTGCTGGTCAAGCTTTGGGTAGTTTGCTCTTTCGTCCTCAATATTACGTTCCTCCCCTCTATACTCCGGGGGGTGTGATGACCGGTTTTGGTGGTCACGGTTCCACCTATAATCAGGCAGTAGATCAATACCGGACTAAACATAATAGTCCACCCCCGGCGGTCAAAAATCGGCAAACTCTCCGTTCTACTGGCAATTTACGTCGTTATCCCAGTAATACTTCCTCTAGTCCCAATCGCAGCACCACAACCACCACAAAACCCAGTGGTTCCGGTTATGGTTCCAGTACCCTGAAGAATTCGGGTAAATCTGATAATGTCAAACGTTCTCCTAGTTTCGGTTCCTCTGGTTCCCGTCGTACCCCTAGTCGCAGTGGTTTCGGCAGCAGCAAACGCGGCCGACGTTAGGAGGATTTGACTGGAGTGGTGGAAGATTAACCCTGTCTTCCCCACCTCAGAGATTGGGGATGGCAGCTACTTAGGGTTTGCTGAATAAATCTAAAAACCTTGTTGGATAAGGTTTTTAGACTTTTTCCCCATCAAAAAGTGCCAGACCTTGGGGTGATCGGGGGGGGAAATTTAGGCACTTTTTCCCTGAAAATTAGGTAATTGACCAGATGAAAATCGGTAAAACCCTACACCCCACACCCCACACCCCACACCCTAACCCCACCAACAAACTTTTTCAGCAGACCCTACTTAAGAAGCAACCATTTTGCGAATTTCCGAATAGAAAACCGTCTGGCGATCGCCATTGGCTGACTGGATAATACTGGTACGCAATCTCAGATTAGGACTAGCAAACCAGATTCTTTCTTCGATACGATGGTGATTATTCTCGATGGTTAAAGTTAAAGCTTGATCGCTTCTGAGATGATATTCTCCCAGCGCTGCCGATTTACCGTCCGATTTGATTAATTTTCCTTGCCAAGAATTCTCTGAAGGTAGCCAAACTAAATAGCTAGAACCGATTTTTTTCGGTTGTCCATAGTCCACGGAATTATCCCAAGTCGCTTTCCATCCCCCTAAACTGACCTGGGACTGACAGTTATTTTCTAAACATAATTGCACCACATCGGCAGCATCGGCAGCCAGCAAATCGATGGTGATTTCTGCTTTATTATTGGCAACTTTTTGGGCGGCTAATTGATAACTGGTACGCTGAGAAAACCATTTACCCGCACAGAGATTAATAAATTCTTGAATGTCCATGAATGGCTGTAGGCAAAGATTGATCGCTCTGAAAGAATAGATTATTTATTCTATCCTATACCTAGACGTTGGCCAATTTTTGCAAGGATAAACGGGCCGCTTCGCGCACTTGCGGATGTTCGTCTTTAACCAAAAATTTTAAGGCTGCGATCGTTTTTTCCGCCGGAAGATGGCCTAAAGCTTCCGCTAATCGCTGCCGGATTAACCAGTCATCAGAGTTAACAAAGGTTAAAAGCTTCTCGACGGTTTCCACTGCTTTGATTTCCCCAAGAGCGGCAATAGCGGCCTGTTGAATAACCGCTTCGTTACTATCGAGAGCCGATAATAACACCTGTTTAGCCCGAATATCGCCCAAATTGCCCAAAGCGACGGCGGCACTAAAGCGGACTAACCATTGCGTGTCTTCGTAAAAAGCCCGTTGTAGGGGTTCAAAAGCGCGAATATCTTCTAAATAACCTAAGGCCCCGGCAGCATCGGCGCGAATGCCATAATCGGCATCATTGGCTAACAAATCCACTAGGATAGGAAAGCATTCCTCGGTTTGTTTGACTCCCAAAGCAAAGACAGCCATCGATCGCACTGGCAGCATTTCATCATAAAGGACTTTTTTGATCAAGGGTACAGCTTCCTCCGGGGTCACTTCTCGCAGGGATGCCAAGGCCAGCAGACGATCTTTAGAATTGCTACTTTCTAACTGGAGGGCAATGGCTTGTGTATCAGGCTTACTCATTTTTGTCAACCACTTGTAATATTTCTTTAATTCTAACGCAATTCTTGGCAATTCAGAAACGAGAGCGGGGAAAGGATTTCTTGAGGATTTCTTAAGGATTGAGGCGAGAGTTGACTTCCTCCGGGAAACTATAATTTAAGTATGGTAATACGATAAATGCTAGGCTTTCTGATAGATTCAGGAAAAAAATGTAAAGCCCCACTCCCCTTCAGGTCAGCGAGGTTGAGATTAAAAAAAACAGATAGCCTAGGGCTAATTAGCTTGTCTAGCCGCAACTGCCACACCTAGACAAGCGGGGGGTGTTATGGTGAAAAATCGAGTTTTTAATACTGGTTCTTTGACTCTAGACACGGAAAAAGAGCATATCTTTGTGTCCGTGACTCCAGACTATCAAAAAGGCCCCGGCATTCAACGGGATGGTATAACTCCTCCCAGAATGCAGGATCCTCATGCAGTGCCGGATATAATGTATAATCGACTTGGTCAAATTGCTATTCCTGGCCTAGACTCTACGACCAATGCTTACGAGCAGAGAGCGGGTACTTGGACACTTTATCATCATCTCAAAGAATTCTGCGATCAGCGAGGACAGGATTGGCTCATTATTGGCGCCCAAGGTTGCGGGGATCTAACGATGAATCCGTGGCATCTTGCCTATCTTGGCCCTAATTACTACATACAATCCTTGCAAAATCAATTATGTGGGATGTTTCTCCCCGGAGACCCGCAAGACCCGATCGATCATCGCATCTATCGGTGTTTGGTCAAATGGTGTGATGCTATGGCTACACACCTCGGCCATCGTTATGAATTTTTGGATTTAAGGTTTATGGCTGGAGGCGCAAATATAATACAGATTAACGATCCGCAAGTGGCTCGCAGATATAATCGTCATTTAGCAGGACTACCGGGATACGATGCTAATTTACAGAATATCGCCCCATTTTTAGAGTTTGCCCTAGGGGGAAAAACTATCATTCAACAAGGTGATGTGGTTCCCCTATTTACTGCTATCGATCGATTCCAAGATGTACGCCATATTTTTTGCCTGCCTTATCAAGTTCCATGTGCGGGGAATTTTATGGGGCAGGTTATTAATACAATTAACTTGGGGGAATATCAACTCTACGGCGATTTGAATGCCAGGCGTGCCGCTTTAAACGGACCGATTATCGTAGAAACTCAATTAATTTCTCCCGGTGGTTTTCTGAACATCAATCTGGCTAATCCTGCTGTCGCGAGGGAATTAGATGAACAGCAGTTTAAACGGGTTGATTTTTCTCCGCGTCGGGCGGGAGAATATTTTCCTTACCCCGGAGGAGATACGGTAGAAATTTACTTTCCCAAGAGCATCTATCCTTTCGGAATTTTGGGAATGTCCGGTCAAAAAATTATCTGTTTTGCGTCCTCGGGATTATCGGCAAAAATCGGCAATACCCTAGAAGGGATTACCTTAATTATGAGCGATGGATTCGGTGCGGAAGAAGCGATGGTTTTAGACGAAGGATGTGACGTTTTTCAAATGATCAATCCCATGAGGGATGATCATGCTTTCACTTATACCAACGATGAATTATTGGATAGAGTGTTAGCCTTTACCCACGATCAAATGCTTTCAGATACGGCTGCAAGCACTAGAAATCCGGTGAATGGTCCCGCATTAGGTGGAGACATGAGACAATGGCCTCTCAATCAAAATTTATTGAACCAAGTGGAAATTGATTATGGCATTAGAGCAGCTGGTCTAGATTATACAGATATCTTTCCGGTCAGGTTAAGTCGCTCGCAAATCAGAAGTATTTTGATTGTTGCTGTCCCAAACAATCCCCAATAGGTAGATTCAACCCGGTGCGTCTCCATTTTGTAGAAATACCTAGGGTTTGAACGAGCCAATTGGCGATAGCAATCTCGGCAATGTTCCGCTTACCTTATTCGCTAAAAAGCATACAGGATAAAGGTTACAGCAATTTTAAAACCCTTCCCTTAAAAAATTAAGCGAACAATGAGTTATTACCCTTTGCCGTCCTCAGCAATACCGATGACCCCGAACAGGTGTTAAGTCAGGTGTCCCGTTCTTTAGAAACTATCTCCCAAAAACAGGTGCAAAGCAATCTCGCTGCCGCCACCAGTATTCTCGCTGGGTTAGTATTAAATCGAGAGACGATTAAAAAAATCCTTCGGAGTGAGATTATGAGAGAATCAGTCATCTATCAAGATATTTTAGAAGAAGGCAGAGAGGAAGGAGTATTAACCGCTAAATTAAACTCTATTCCCCGTTTATTGGCTTTAGGATTAAGTGTAGAACAAATTGCCCAAACTTTAGACTTAGATATTGAACAAGTACCACAAGTCATTGAGGGACAAAATTGAGTGAAAACGGACAGTATTTTCTATCGTCTCTTTCAGACTTTTCCTGAAAGTTTCTTTG